>DATIHV010000041.1:0-3105 GCA_035480295.1 Gammaproteobacteria bacterium | reverse complement strand
AAAGTGAGATAATTAACAAAATTCCACGCAAATAAATACAATATAAGGAACCAAGATGGGGAAATGGCGCGCATGGCTATGGCCTGTGAGAGCTCATGAATTAGGCAAATTTTTACCTTTATTTTTTATGAAGTTATTCGCGTCCCTGAATTTTAGCGTGCTCGCGACTGTAAAGGACACTGTAATCGTTACCGGCACAGGTGGCGGAGCTGAGGTTATCCCGGTTCTCAAGGGCGGTGTAGTGATAATATTTGCGTTCCTAACCATGCTTGCTTACACAAAACTTAGTAATCACATTTCTAGACGCAACGTATTCTACGTAATGTTGACCCCGTTTTTGTTCTTCTTTTTATTTTATGGATTCGTATTATATCCGCATCAAGAAGCTCTTAGCCCTACCACCTCTGCTGATTGGTTGCTTGCACAACTAGGCACTCAGCATCAACACTGGGTTGCGGTATATAGATATTGGATGCACTCCATGTTTTTTGTGGTAGCAGAAATTTGGGGAGGCGTGGTAATTGGCTTATTGTTCTGGGGTTTCGTCAATCAAATCACCAACGTTAAAGATGCTGCACGATTTTATGTCTTGTATGCAACAGGCGGACACGTCGGCGCTTTAATTTCAGGCGCACTTGTGTTCAGCTGTACTAGCATGTTGCGTGCACATGATTATGGTTTAATCATTAACATACTAATGCTAGTTGTATCTATAGTTTGCTGCATGATTATTGCTTTATATTGGTATGCGAATCGAAATCTTGCCGTAGATTATAAACTAAAAGAAAAATCCAACCTGGCTTTAAAAGACAGTCTTATGTACATTGCACGTTCACCATATTTAGGATTGATTGCCTTAATGGTCATTGGTTACGGCTTATCTGTAAACTTAGTTGAAGTAACGTGGAAATCTTTAGTAAAACTACAATATCCAGATCCAAACGCTTATCAAACTTTTATGAGCATGATTCAGTTTGTGTTGGGTACCACCTCTATGATTTTAGCAATCGCATTTAGCGGTGGCATCATGCGTAAATTTGGGTGGTACCTGACCGCGCAATGCACTCCGATTGTACTTGGATTATGCAGCCTAGCCTTCTTCGTTTTATATTTCTTGTTTCCTGATCTGCACAGCACTACCGTTACGATTTTTTCGCTAACGCCGTTAATGTTGTTAGTGATATGTGGTGCAGTACATAACATAGCCTGCAAATCCATGAAGTACTGCTTTTTTGATACCACCAAGGAAATGGCCTACATACCGCTAGATAACGAAGCAAAAACCAAAGGCAAAGCAGCCGTAGATTTAGTTGGCGCAAGGTTTGGTAAAACAGGTTCATCCTGGATACAGATATTATTAATCGATGGTATTGGTTCTGGCTCAATTCTTGCCGTAGTGCCGCTGCTCATGCCAGTGGTACTAGTTGTTGTAGGTTTATGGATTAAAGCAGTGCATGGTTTGAACAAACGGTTCACTGACGTACAACAGCAGCCAGAAGCCGCAGCGCAATTTGAAATTACTTGACATTAGATCCCCGATAACTGCGGAGCAGTTTCGGGGATGACATACGATTTTTAAACTTTCAGATCAGCTTTATTAACGACAGTTCTATCTAAACCAGACTTTACAAGTTTTTGATCTAATTTCTTACAAAACACATCCACTTGTTGTGATGATCTGCCGATATACGCGGTTGGATCTAAAGGCTTAATTTTTAAAGTATCGCGCACCTTGACAGGGAAACGTTCGTCTGCGCCTATTAGGGCAATTAAATTGTTTTCCAAGCCATCTTCTTTCACGTTTTTAGCAACTTTAACTGATAGCTCGCGGATTGCTTCATGCATGTTTTGTCTGTCGCCACCTTGCGCAACGCTATCTAAGATGATCTGCTCAGTTGCCATAAACGGTAATTCATCACGTACGTGCCGTGCAATTACTGCCTTGTTTACACGCAAACCTTTCACTACGTTTAACGCAATTTTATTAACCGCGTCACAGAGCAAAAACGCTTCTGGCAGTACTATGCGACGATTTGCTGAGTCGTCCAGACTACGCTCTAGCCATTGTGTAGAGCTTGTGTATGCTGGCTGTTGTGCAAGACCGATTAGATCACGCGCTAAGCTGCAAGCACGTTCAGATCGCATTGGATTTTGCTTATACGCCATTGCGCTTGATCCAATTTGCGAAGATTCAAATGGTTCGCTTAACTCGCCATGGCTTGCTAACAACCTAATATCTTCACACATTTTGGCAATGGCAACGCCTACGCCAGCTACTGAAGATACTACGTGATAATCTACATTACGTGGATAGGTTTGACCAGTTGCAGCATAAGCTTCTTTGAAACCCAGCTCTTTTAAAACTAAAGCTTCTAGTTTATCTACTTTAGCGTGATCACCATGGAACATTGCTAGCAATGTGGCTTGAGTGCCCGTGGTACCTTTGATGCCACGTAATTTTAAACTGTTCATTTCAGCATCTAAGTGATCTAAAGCTATCTGCAAACTTTCGGCCCACATACAGGCGCGTTTGCCAACCGTAGTTAATTGCGCTGCTTGACCATGTGTATAACCCAAAGTTACAACATCTTTGTTAGCCAAGGCAAAGACACGCAACTCATCTAGCAGTTGCAGGACGTTTAAGCGTAACAAAGCCATTGCTTGTTTGAGCTGGATCAATTCGGCATTATCTTGAATATCCATAGAGGTCGCGCCTAAATGAATAATTGGCTTGGCCGTTGGGCATTGTTCAGCCAAGGTATATACATGTGCCATCACGTCATGACGTAACTTCTTTTCTTGCGCGGCAGCAAATTGGTAATCAATTGGCATATCAATCGCGGCTTGTAACTCTGCAACCTGGGCAGGCGTAATTTCTTTAACGCCTAGTTCCATTTGTGATTTAGCTAGTACAGCCCACATGCGGCGCCATAATTTAAATTTGGTGTCATCAGACCACAAACGTAACATTTCATCCGAAGCGTAGCGCGCATCTAGCGGACTAGTGTACTTTTCATGTCCACTGCCTGGCTGTGCGCTGGCACAAGCCGAAAACAATGCTCCTGCGCAAAGCAAAGTTTTAAATGTTTTTGATGTCTTAATTCC
>DATIHV010000040.1:0-2363 GCA_035480295.1 Gammaproteobacteria bacterium | reverse complement strand
ATACATAAATTTCTAAATGGACAAGCTAGTTCAAGCGATCTAGATAAATTGGATGATATAGCGGCGAACATTATGGGCAGAACGATTTGTGCATTTGGCGATGCAGCGGCAATGCCAGTGCGTAGTTTTATTAAATATTTTAGAAATGAATTTGCCGCATATATTCCACAATCAGGAATGCAATTAGTGGGGAATACATATGCCAAAACTTGAAATTGACGGCATAAGTGTTGATGCTGATCCGGGTACTACTATTATAGAAGTAGCAGATCGCTTAAATATACACATTCCGCGTTTTTGCTACCATCATAAATTATCGGTGGCGGCAAATTGTCGCATGTGTTTAGTGCAGGTGGAAAAATCTAATAAAGCACTTCCTGCATGTGCAACTCCAGTTGCAGATGGCATGAAAGTTTGGACCAAATCTAAAGAAACGATGGCTGCACAACATTCTGTGATGGAGTTTTTACTTATTAACCATCCTTTAGATTGCCCGATTTGCGATCAAGGTGGCGAATGTGAATTACAGGATGTGTCTATGCAATATGGGCGCAGCGATTCGCGGTTCACCGAGCCTAAGCGCGTCGTGCTTGATAATGATTTGGGATCACTAATCGAAAGTGACATGACGCGTTGTATTCAATGTACACGTTGCGTGCGTTTTGGTGATGAAGTTTCTGGTGAACGCGAATTGGGCGCAACTGGGCGTGGCGAACATATGGAAATTGGCACCTACGTGGCACAAACCATTAACTCGGAAGTCTCAGGCAACATAATTGATCTGTGTCCAGTCGGTGCATTAACATCAAAGCCATTTAGATTCACGGCTAGACCTTGGGAATTAACACAAGTACCGGGTATTTCACCGCATGATTGTATAGGATCTAATTTATATTGGCACATTCAAGAACATGTAAAGCGCGTTGTGCCTAAAGATACTGAAGAACTTAACGAAGTATGGCTATCCGATCGCGACAGATATAGTTACGCTGGTTTGCGCCATGCCGATCGCTTGCACAAACCATTACTGCACAAACAACGCTGGAGCACCGCAGGTTGGATGGAAGCACTGAAGTATGCAGCTTCCGCGATTAAAACTATCGTAGATACTCATGGCGTAAATGAGCTTGGTGTGCTAGTTACACCGAACGCAACTACTGAAGAATTATACTTGTTGCAAAAATTTGTGCGCGGCTTAGATTGCAACAATATTGATCATAGATTGCGTCAACTTGATTTTAATGATCAACATCTAGCACCAAAGTATCCCAACTTAGGAATGGATTATCGCTCAATAGCCGATCTGGATACGATATTGTTGATTGGTTGTAATATTGCGAAAGAGCAGCCATTAGCTGCGCTACGTGTGCGTAAAGCTGCCAAAAAAGGCGCTAAAGTTTGTGCACTTAATTGCGTAGATTACCATTACAATTTTGATATTGCTGCTAAATGCATTGTACCAGCGGCAAACTTCTTAGCTTCGCTTGCGGCGCTTGCTAAAGAACTTATTAACATTTGTAATTACAAAGCGGATAGTGCTACTACAGCAGCGCTTGCTTCAATAGAAGTTGATCAACAAGTGAAAAGCATAGCGGCTTCGTTGAAATCTGGCGCAAAAAAGCAAATCATCTTAGGTCATATCGCGCAAATGCATCCGCAAGCGTCGCAAATCGTAGCGCTAGGTAACTTGATTGCACAAATAATAGGCGGCAATTGCGGCAGTTTTAGTGATGGAGCCAATGCAGCCGGAGCTTGGCTTACAGGATGCGTGCCACATCGTTTACCTAATGGAGACGCTGCACCGCAAGCAGGGAAAAATGCCTTACAAATGTTACAAACGCCGCTGCGTGCGTATATTTTGTACGCTGTGGAGCCAGAATTTGACAGTATTTTAGGTGTGCAAGCTTTAGACAGCTTGTTGCAAGCCGACGTAGTAATTGCAATTAGTCCATATCAAAGCGATACACTATTAGAGATTGCAGACATAATATTGCCATTGGCGCATTTTTCAGAAATGTCAGGCAGTATGATTAACATTAATGGTACACAACAGCAATTTGTTGCAGCCCTAGAACCATTCGGCGAGAGTAGGCCAGGTTGGAAGATTCTACGTATGCTGGGCAGCATGACTGAATTAGAAGGATTTGCATTTAACACCCTTGAAGAAGTCACAGCAGAGATGCAATCTGCGGTTGTAGTAGGCACTGCCTTGCCAAAATGGCAGGCGCAAACCTTAACACCGATTGCAAAGACGGCAAGCAAAGATCTACTGCGTATTGCGCCATTATCCTTATATGCTGTAGATGGTTTAGTGCGGCGTGCAACGCCCCTGCAGGCTACTGAAGACGCGCATAGTGATCCAA
>DATIHV010000039.1:0-7406 GCA_035480295.1 Gammaproteobacteria bacterium | reverse complement strand
GGGTTCTTGTAATCACCAAAAAAATTGGCGTCGCCGCCAGCGGGGTTCGGAATCGACGTATGGAAATTAGCAACCTGGCCATACCAGGTTCCAGTTTGGCTCGTTTTCCAATAGAGAAAATCTGCGGAGAGTGAAATCCCTACATCGTATTTAAGATCAGGTCTAATAGAAGGACAGCTAGCTTTACAATAATCTATCTTTGGATTCTGAGTAGATTCCGCAAATGCTGAGCATGCAATGATAGTTAACGCGCCCGCAAAAAAACAAAAGACTTTATCCATTTTCAAACCCCTATTTTAGCGACCCCACAGAATATTCAAAGATTGTAATAATACGTTATTTATGTTCTGCGCAATGGAAAGTCACTTCCGCCAGCCTGCAAGAAGCTTTCAACTATGGCTATTTCACCCTTAGCACTAACTGCAAAAGTTAAAGTCACGTCTGCATTCCCCATATTTTTTTTTTTGCAAAATCTTTCACCGATACTAGCAATTTGTTTTATGTCTTCAGGCTTTAAATCGATTGTATCACTAGAAAAAGGTATGCCATAGGCTGACATCTGTACGACACGGTTAATTTTCTAAATATGTTGAACAATCATATCCATTGAAATACATGGTGGGCCCGGTTGGACTCGAACCAACCACCAAAGGATTATGAGTCCTCTGCTCTAACCAACTGAGCTACGGGCCCCGATTTGAGGGCATGATTATAACACAAAAAGTAATAATGCAAACTGCTGAGATCCCGGCTACTGCGAGCCTACTTCGTAGGCTCTTGGCCGGGATGACAGATTCCATTGCCACGGCCGGAATGCCAATCCTGGCACTAATCCTCATCCTCTAAGAAGCTGCGTAATTGCTCCGCCCTGCTTGGCTGGCGTAACTTACGCAAGGCTTTAGCTTCAATCTGACGAATACGCTCGCGCGTTACATCAAATTGCTTACCAACTTCTTCCAATGTGTGATCGGTATTCATATCTATACCGAAGCGCATACGCAACACTTTAGCTTCACGTGGAGTTAACCCCTCTAGAATTAATCTAGTGCATTCGCGTAAGCCTTCCGTAGTTGCAGCTTCTAATGGCGATAATGCTGAAGTATCTTCAATAAAATCACCTAAGCGTGAATCTTCGTCATCACCGATGATGGTTTCCATTGAAATTGGCTCTTTAGCAATCTTCATGGTCTTACGTATTTTATCTTCCGGTAAGCCCATTACTACTGCCAATTCTTCAGGAGTTGGTTCACGACCCATTTCTTGCAACATTTGGCGTGCAACACGATTTAATTTGTTGATCGTTTCAATCATGTGCACTGGAATACGTATGGTACGTGCTTGATCGGCAATTGATCTGGTTATTGCTTGTCTAATCCACCAGGTTGCATAAGTTGAAAACTTATAACCACGACGGTATTCGAACTTATCTACCGCTTTCATCAAACCTATATTGCCTTCTTGAATTAAATCCAAGAATTGCAAACCACGATTCGTGTATTTTTTGGCTATAGATATTACCAAACGTAAATTTGCTTCCACCATTTCTTTTTTGGCACGTTTAGCTTTTGCTTCGCTAATTGACATGTGGCGGTTAAGTTCTTTGATTTCAACAATATCTAAACCGGTTTCTGCGGCAAGCCTTTGCAATTCGCGTTGTACATTTTGGATTGCTTCTTTGTTCTCGGCCATAGTCGCAGCAAATGGCGGAGTCTTGGTGTACTGATTAACCCAACGTAAATTTGTTTCTTCACCAGGGAAAGAGGTAATAAAGATTTGCTTCGGCATTTTGCCAAGCTTAACGCAAATGTGCATTGCTTCACGTTCACGTTTACGCACTTCCTCTAACATAACACGCATACCAGCAATTAACGCATCAAATACGCGCGGCACAAATTTAAAATGCGTCAACATATCGCCCAATTCACCAAAGGCTTTTAAAGATGCTGGATCTTTGCGACCATATTTATCTTCAACAGCTATAGTTTCGGCAATTAATTTTTGCAAAGAATTAAAGCGATTAATAATTTCTTCTAAGGGCACGCTAGGAACAGCGCTATCTTCATCATCCAAAGATTCAGGTAAATCTAGCTCTTCTTCTTCAATTTCTATATCTTCGGATGCTTCTTCATCAAGTTCAGCAGTATTAGCTGGATCATATGCTGCATAATCTACAAAGCCATTGATTACTTCGTTAAAACGCAGTTCGCCATTTTTAACTTTTTCTAAATCGGCAACTAATGTCTGCAATGAACGCGGGTATTGCGCTAACGTCAACAGTACATCGCGCACACCTTCTTCGATACGCTTGGCGATTTCAATTTCGCCCTTGCGGGTTAAGAGTTCTACTGTTCCCATTTCACGCATGTACATGCGCACTGGATCAGTAGTACGACCAAAATCTGCACCAGAAGTAACTAATGCCGCAGCTTCTTCTACAGCTTCGTCACTAATATCTAATTCTGGCTCGGCGGAAATAACATCGGTGTCTGCTTCACTGTCGATTTCACATACCGCGATATCTAAGTCAGCAAACATTTGAATAAGGTCTTCGATTTGCTCAGAATCAAAATCTTCTGGCAAATAATCACTTACTTCTGTATAAGTTAAATATCCCTTATCTTTGCCACGGGCGATCAAAGACTTAATTTGGGCTGCTTGTTGGTCCCGATCGGTATAGCTCATATTAATGCAATCTCTTAGTTAATATTCTAAAACATCAGGGTATAATCAGCGATTTTACCCCGTATAAACCTTTTGATCCAGTCATTTTTCCTGCAACATCTGCTGTAATAACAGCTTTTCCTCGGCAGATAGCGCATTTTGCTTGGCTTTTCGTAACAATTCGTCCATGGCCAGCTCTTTTTCCCTGCGGCGTAGAATCCCTATGGCTCCCAAAAATTCCTCTTTTACTCCCGTCGGCACATTATGTGCAATACCGCGTAACATCGGGAGGTCAAAATATTTGCTCATTTCTAAAGGCAGTTTGTCCTTTATCTCCGCATCAGTTGCATTAGGCATCGCAAGCAACAGCTTCACCACGGCACAGAGCAATGCGCTACCAGCAATGTCTACTCGCTCCAGGCCTTGTATTTCAGGCAAATCTGCCAATAGTGTGCGATCGGTTATTAATAACGCTAACGCACGTGTCGCCGGTGATAGCGACTTATGTTTTGTGGCAATCACATCGGTATATTCATGATGCCTGGATTGATGCGATTTTTTGGATCTAAACATCGCCGGATCGATATCTATAGTGCGCGCCAAACGATCGAATAGCATGGTCTTCAACATGCCGTCGGGTAGCTTCGATACGTATTGTTTAATTTGATTTGCAAATTGCACCCTACCATCGATTTGCTCTAAGTCGTGTTTTTTGGCCAAACTGTCAAACAACAAATCCGGCAATGAAATTGCTTGCTTGATTTCTAATTGTAAAGCTTCAAGGCCGTGCTTACGGACATATGAATCTGGATCTTCATTGCCGCGCAGAATGAGAAATTTAATGCGATACTTGTCTTCGAGTAAGGGCAAACAAAGTTCTAAGGATCGCCATGCGGCTTTCTTGCCGGCTGTATCACCGTCAAAACAAAATATTATTTCTGGAACAACTTTCAATAGTGTTTGAATGTGCTGCTCGGTACACGCAGTACCTAATGTTGCAACAACATTTGTAACGCCAGCCTGCGCTAACGAAACTACATCCATATAGCCTTCAACAACTACCACGGATTGTAATTTCTGAATTGCTTGGCGTGCTTCGTAGTAACCGTACAGTTCATAACTCTTGCTAAAGACTGGTGTCTCTGGCGAGTTTATATACTTAGGTTCATCATTCACTGCACCAATTGTTCTGGCACCAAAGCCTATTACCTTGCCACGTCGATTACGAATGGGAAATATTATGCGATTTCTAAAACGATCATAATATTTATTGGCATCTTTCTTAACAAATAAACCGGCCTTCACACCCAGCTCTTTTTGCTGCGCATCTTGCGCGATGCTAGTTAACAAATTATCCCAACCAGGAGGTGCAAAACCCAAACCAAAATGTTTGGCGGTAATACCGGTAACACCGCGATCTTTTAAATATTGCACTGCTTGTTTTGCCACTGTTTGCTGCCGTAACTGTTGCTCAAAAAATGCCGCTGCTTCAGACAGTACATTATAGATCAATTTATGCTCTGCTGATTGCACGTCCTTTTCTAAAACCGGCATCTGCATACCAGCTTGTGCAGCTAATAGTTCTATCGCCTCCACAAAACTAACTGAGTTGTGCTCAATGATAAACTGAATAGCGTCGCCACTCACGCCACAACCAAAGCAATGATAAAATTGTTTATTACGATTTACGGAAAATGATGGGGTCTTTTCATTATGAAATGGACAACATGCTACGTAGTTAGATCCAGCTTTGCGCAACGGCACAACCGCACCTACTACTTCTACTATGTCTAGTCTAGCCAGCAGTGCTTGAATAAAGTCTTCAGGAATACGATTTTTAATATCAACCACATGTACTCGCCAGCTAAATTTATGATTGCCTGCACTACTTTAATTATATGGCGTTAAGTGGCTATTAACCAGTCAATAAGGATTTTATAATCTTACTTACTTCGCCCATGTCCGCTCTACCTTGCAGTTGCGGTTTGATAATAGCCATTACTTGGCCCATGTCTTTAGCGGTCGTTGCATTTGTTTGTTTGATCGCAGATGCAATAATGCCTTGCACTTCATCAGCACTAAGTGCAGCCGGCATGAATTCTTGTATTACGGTTAATTCAAATTGTTCTTGATCAATTAGATCTTGGCGTTTCGCCGCTTCAAATTGTTTGATGGAATCGCGACGTTGCTTAACCATTTTATCAAGGATCTGCAACGCAATTTCATCACTGATAGCGATGCGTTCATCTACTTCTTTTTGTTTAAAGGCGGCGGTGATTAAGCGAATGGCGCCAAGACGTTGTTTTTCTTGAGCGCGCATTGCGGCTTTCATAGCTTCATCGATAGTATGCTTGATACTGCCTGCGGACATAAATTAATACCCGATTTTAGTGGCGACGATCTCTTGAATTGTCATCAAATATTTGCTTTTCGCGTGACAACTTCTTCAATAATCTTTTCTTTGCTGCAGCAATTCTTCTTTGCTTTTGTACTGAGCCTTTTTGGTGGAACGCGCGACTGCGCAATTCTTTAGGAATACCAGCCTTTTCTACAGCACGTTTAAATCTACGCATTGCTGCTTCGAATGGCTCACCTTCTTTTACGCGAACACTTGGCATGTGATACTACACCCCTATAAAACTTTGTTTATCAACCAACTAAAAAGGCCTATGCGGCCTAGGTTGTTATTGTAAGACAATTCGCCAAATTTGCAAGCAATTTATGTTAGAATCCGGCTTTACGAGGTAAAAATGAGAGTATTAGGCATAGAAACATCGTGCGACGAGACAGGAATAGCCATCTACGATGGCAATCGCGGTCTGTTAGCGCATACCTTATATAGTCAGGTCAAAACCCACGTCGAATATGGCGGGGTAGTACCAGAATTAGCCTCGCGCGATCATATTCAATACATAGCCGCTTTGACTACTCAAGCCTTAACCGCGGCAAATGTGCCTGCCGAATCTGTCGACGCCATCGCATATACGCAAGGCCCAGGCTTGGTGGGGGCGTTATTGGTGGGAGCCAGTTTTGCTAAAGCTTTGGCTTTTGCGTGGGACGTGCCAGCGATAGCGATCAATCATATGGAAGGACATTTATTGGCGCCATTTTTGGAAGATAAACATCCGCAATTTCCTTTTTTAGCGCTATTAGTTTCTGGCGGGCATACACAAATCATTCAAGTAAACGATATTGGCGAATACATCATCCTTGGTGAATCATTGGATGATGCTGCAGGGGAAGCATTTGATAAAACTGCGAAATTATTAGGCCTTGAATACCCCGGCGGTCCGCTATTAGCTAAATTAGCTGAGCAAGGCGTTCCTAATCGTTTTACTTTTCCACGCCCAATGTTAGATCGCGCGGGACTTAATTTTAGTTTTAGTGGTTTAAAAACACATGCGTTATACGCGATACAGCAAAACGATTTAACCCCACAAACTAAAGCTGATTTAGCCTGGGCATTTGAAGATGCAATCGTTGATACATTGCTTAAAAAACTTATACGTGCAATACAACATACTGGCTTAAATGAAGTGGTAATTGCCGGCGGCGTAGGCGCAAATAAAACATTACGTAAACGTTTTGATGAATTCGCCGCAAATAACAGCGTGAAAATCTATTATCCAAAATTAGAGTTTTGCACTGATAACGGCGCAATGATTGCATACGCAGGTTATGAACGATTTAAACGCGGTTGTGTTGATCCGAATTGGGAAATATCTGTGCAGCCACGCTGGCCCCTGACTACAACTGCACTGCGCACAACAGAAGCCGCTTAATATTTTACAATTAAATGCGTGCTTCTTTATTCGCAAACAAGCGCATGATGTTTTCTTTATGTCTGTATAATAAAATTACACTCATGGCAGCGATGATTGCTGTTAATGTAACATCATGCAAAACGATCCAAGCAACTAGTGACGCTAAAATTGTTGCGACAATTGCTCCTAAAGAAGAAACGCGCGTTACTGCTATTATTCCGGCCCATGTTGCAATTAACACTGCACCAAGCAACCATGACAAACCTAAAAATGCACCCATGGGGGTAGCCACACCTTTGCCACCTTTGAAACCAAAGAAAACTGGATAGATGTGCCCAAGCAATGCCGCCAACATCGCACCCCCAATTACCCATGCCGGAAAATTTAAGTGCGCTAATAATAAGGTTGGAATAAAACCCTTACTGCCATCACCAAGCATGGTAACAACCGCTGGCAGCTTGCCACCTATACGTAGTACATTAGTAGCACCAGGGTTATTGGAACCCTGGCTACGTGGATCGGGCAAACCCCACAGCTTGCAAACTATGATTGCGCTGGATAAAGAGCCGATTATGTAGGCTGCGGCAATGCAAATCAGACCAACTGTCATAATGTTAACTTACTCTTTTGCTTTAAATGGATGAAATCATTCTAACAAAAACTCCGGCCATACAACATAGCCAACGCCTAGAAAACCACATAAAGGAGCAAATTCGGCTGCAATTTGGGCCGACGACCTTCAGTGATTTCATGCAAATGGCCTTGTACACCCCCGGGCTTGGGTATTATAGCAGTGGTACATGTAAATTCGGAGCGGGCGGGGACTTCGTTACTGCACCAGAAATCGGCCCCCTGTTTGCACAATGTGTGGCAGTGCAATTTGCAGAAATCCTGGCAGCTTGCAATGGCGATACTATTTTAGAGTTGGGGGCTGGAAGCGGACAATTTGCATGTGACGTATTGCAAGCTTTGCATACGCAA
>DATIHV010000038.1:0-2151 GCA_035480295.1 Gammaproteobacteria bacterium | reverse complement strand
TGCTGCATTATTTGGTGAACCGGCGCGTACAGAAAACGAACCCATTACTCAGAAGCATATGGATTTAGCCGCTTCCGTTCAAGCAGCGCTGGAAGATGCAGTACTGCGCTTAACGCGCAGTTTACGCAAGGAATACAATATTTCTAATTTATGCTTGGCAGGTGGTGTAGCATTAAATTGCGTTGCCAATGGTAAAATTTTACGTGAAAGAATTTTTGACAATATGTGGATCCAACCAGCCGCTGGGGATGCTGGCGGAGCACTTGGCGCCGCTTTGGCTGCAACATACGATCATTTACGCTTACCTCGAGAAGTAGAATCCACTAACACTTTAGATGCAATGCAAGGCTCATATTTGGGACCGTCATATACTGAAACTGACATCGTACAACGTTTACAAAAAGTCGGTGCTAAATTTACACAATTAACGCAAGAAGTAATGCTACGTACAACAGCAGAGCATTTAGCAAACAATCTAGTTGTAGGCTGGGTACAAGGCAGGATGGAATTTGGCCCTAGGGCATTAGGCAGTAGATCGATACTTGGCAACCCTTGCTCTACCACTATGCAAAAGAACTTAAATCTAAAAATTAAATATAGAGAAAGCTTTAGACCTTTTGCTCCCGCAGTGTTATATGAAAATGCGCATGATTGGTTTGATTTGACGACGGTCAGTCCGTACATGCTATTGGTGGCTGACGTAGCTGAGAAAACGAAAACTAATACATCCGGTGCAGATAGCGATCTATTTGGCATTGACAAGTTAAACGAAATCCGCTCAACAATACCTGCTGTTACGCATGTGGATTATTCTGCGCGAGTACAAACTGTGCATGCTGAGACTAATGCAACATTTTATAACCTAATTAAAAATTTTAAAAATATTACTGGCTGCCCAGTATTAATAAACACGTCGTTTAATATACGTGGCGAACCGATCGTCTGTACGCCGGAGGATGCGTTTAGATGTTTTATGGGTACCGAAATGGATGTATTGGTGGTCGGGAACTGTGTCTTGCGTAAAGAAGAGCAAGATCAAGATTTGGCTCAGGATTACAGGAACAACTTTAAATTAGATTAATTGATATACAAAAACAACGTTGATGAACATGAGTGTAATGCTTGCTGCAATAGCAATCACTCTATTATTTTGCAATTGGATGTTTGTAAAATTTATAGCAACCAATGCTCGTAGCAGAACCACCGCAGAACGACTGATACATACGGATCATACGTTTGCGTCGTATAGTTCTGACGAATTAGATTTGCGTTTGCCGCTATATACCGAGACGCACGGGCTTGCATGCGTAAATGTAATTCGCAAACCTAATACTATGCATTATGCGCCATATTTTGGGTGGAATACGCAGCAGTTGGATTTAGATTGTGCAAAACAGCACTTTGCCAAACAAGGCACAAAGATCCTGTATTTTGGTGGCTCAGCAATGGAAAATTTTGAGGCACCAAATTATTTAACTAAAATTGATCACTATGTCACGACTTTAAATCCTACGGTAGTTAGTCTTAATCTTGCAGAGTCCGGTGGACGCAGTACAAACAACATGATGCGTATTATGATCGAAGGCATTGATTTGCCATCGGACTACTGGATATTCCTAGATGGGTACAATGAGTTCAACTCAATCAAATTTAATGGCAACTATAAGGATGACTTCTATTGGACTGCCTCAGTATCAGATCGCATACACCATCCAATAAAATTTTTATTTGATAAGTTAATTGCCAAAAGCAAACTAACAGAAAAGCTTTTCTATGGTACCGGCCTAGTAAAAAACTCGCGCGTGCGCCGCACGTCAATTTCCGACGAAGAAATTAACGCGGCTGCAGACTATTACGTACAAAACTTTAAAAAAATTAATATATTATGTGAAGCAAAGAAAGTGCAATGCGTATTTTTATTACAAGCATACGAACGCTCGGCAGATCCTTGGTCAACACGTATCTTAGACATTGGCTATGCAAGGATACTGCAGCAATTGGGCGATAAAGTAATTGATTTACGCCCAAGGTTTGCAGATCATACAGATGCATTTGTGGATGATGTGCACTATAACAAAAAAGGCAGCGAATTAGTTGCTACTGCAATCGCAGAGCAAATTAGTAAGTAGCTATCTGTTGCTCTACTTTGTG
>DATIHV010000037.1:0-3220 GCA_035480295.1 Gammaproteobacteria bacterium | reverse complement strand
AGCTTGTTGTACTAAACTTTGCTATATTGAAGTAGTGTAGCAGGGATGCAATCATGGACGATGTGGCGTTAGAAACCTTAGAATTAACCAAGCGCTTTGGCAAATTTACTGCAGTAAATGAGTTATCGTTTACAGTGCATAAACAAGACGTGTTTGGTCTGATTGGTCCCAATGGGGCTGGAAAAAGCACGTTAATGAAAATGTTAACGACAATTTTGCCGCCTACACTTGGTGATGCATTAGTTGGTAACTTAAGCATTATTAATAATCCGGCTAGTGTGCGTGAAATTATCGGTTACGTTCCACAATTAATTTCAGCTGATGGCACATTAACTGGTTACGAAAATTTATTGCTATTTGCCAAGCTATATCACATTCCTCCAAAGCAACGCGAAAAACGTATCCAAGAATCATTAGAAACCATGGGCCTAACCGGCGTAGCAAACCGTTTCGTGCATGAATATTCTGGTGGCATGATTCGGCGTTTAGAAATAATTCAGGCTTTGCTGCATAAGCCTAAAGTTTTGTTTTTAGATGAGCCCACAACTGGTTTAGATCCTGTAGCGCGCAAAGTGGTATGGGAGCATTTGCAAGCTATCCACAAACGTGATGGTATTACCATCGTAATCACAACGCATGATATGCAAGAAGCAGAATTTTTATGTAACAAAATTGCAATCATGTTACATGGGCAAATTGCTGCGCTTGGCACACCGCAAAAATTAAAAGCTGAAATTAACGAGCATGCCACTTTAAACGATGTATTTATTAAATACGCCGGGCATTCAATTGAAATGGAAAATGCTTACAAAGAAATATCTAGTCGTAGGCGTACGGAAAGTAAGCGAGGCTAAGCATGCATAATTTACCTGTCAGAATATATCATTTTTTTAGTAGCATTTTAGTGATATTAGAATTTGAAACACGCAAGGTTATGCATCAACCTAGCGAAGTATTATTTAGATCTATTCAGCCTATGTTATGGCTGTTAATGTTTGGCCAAGCTATTTCGCACGAGATCATCCAGCATGACTCCCTGTCGTATATAGATTTTATTACACCAGGTATTTTGGCACAAAGCGTATTGTTTATCGCCATATTTAATGGTATTGCCGTTATATGGGAACGTGATATGGGTGTAGTGCAAAAGCTGGTTGTAGCCCCTGTGCCGCGTGCGGCAATTGTGCTGGGCAAAGGTCTTGGCTCTGGTATGCGCGCTTTGTCGCAATTAATCGTTGTTTATATTTTGGCACTGTTCTTAGGAGTTAATATAGAGTGGTCGCTATTGCCTATGGCGAATGTGATACTTTTTGTGATTCTAGGCGCAGTGTTATTTTCAACGTTTTCGTTGGTGATCGCATGCATTGTAAAAACACGTGAACGTTTTATGGGGATTGGCCAGGTTTTAACTATGCCGTTGTTTTTCGCGAGCAATGCGATTTATCCATTAGCAGACATGCCGCCATGGTTGAATGCCATGGCACATGTAAATCCTTTGACTTACGAAGTGGATGCACTGCGTGCAATGATGTTGACCGGCGGCAGCAGTGCATATGGTATTGGAATTGATTTTGCCTATATGATGCTGGTTATTGCTGTGTTAACCGTTATAGGTGCAATCTTATATCCACAATTAGCACGTTAACTATTCTACGTGCGTCTTTATCCATTTAACGAAAGAATTCATCCACTTTTGCATAAATTCTTTGCTTTCGGCGCCAATATTGCCTTCTGGATCAAACAGACCTTCTTTGGCTTGTACAAACGCTTCTGGTTGTCCCATGGTGGGCATGTCTAAGTAAGCTAATATGTTGCGCAAATGTTGTTGCGCCATCGACGTTCCTGCGCTACCAGGAGATATGCCTATTACTGCAGTGGGTTTGCCAGCCCAAGCGTTAGATCCGTAAGGGCGTGAGGCATGATCAAGAGCATTTTTCAATACACCAGGAATTGAACGGTTGTACTCAGGTGTTACAAATAATATACCCTGCATGTTTTTAATATCTGCTTTAAATTGATTTACAACTTCGGGTTGCTTACCATCTAAATCTTGATTGTACAGAGGTAATTCCCCTATAGGTAAAAATTTAAAGGTAAAATCTGCAGGTGCAAGTTTCATCAGCGCTTTGGCTAATTTAGTATTAAAAGAATCTTTGCGTAAACTGCCCACTACTACACCAATTTGATACTGCGCCATTAAGTTCCCCTCGTAATTTTAAATTCGTTCCACTGCAATTGCTGTAGCTTCACCACCACCAATGCATAAAGACGCTATGCCCAATCTTTTATTTTGATGCTGTAATGCATTAAGTAACGTGCAAATTATTCGTGCCCCGGATGCACCGATAGGGTGCCCAAGTGCACACGCACCGCCTAATACGTTTACTTTATCATGATGTAAGTTTAGATCTTTCATGGCTGCCATTGTTACTACCGCGAATGCTTCATTTATTTCATATAAATCAGGTGTGCTTGAGGTCCACTTTAATTGATGCAATAACTTTTGTATTGCGCCTACAGGTGCCGTCGTAAACCACGCTGGTTCTTGAGAAAATGAACTATGTCCTAAAATCTTGGCAATTGGTTGTAAATTGCGCTTTTTGGCTTGTGATAAGCGCATTAACACTAGCGCAGCGGCACCGTCTGAAATTGGACTAGAATTTGCAGCTGTTATAGTTCCATTAACTTTAAAAGAAGGTTTCAATGTAGGGATCTTTTCTGCTTTTACGCGCGTAGGATGTTCATCTTCGCGCACGGTAAAAGGTTCACCTTTATGCGGCTGTACTGGCGTCGGTGCAATTTCATACTCGGTTAGAAACCAATTGTTTTTTGAAGATTCTTGCGCACGCTGCAGTGATAACATAGCAAATTCATCTTGATCAGCACGTGAAAATTTATATTTTTCCGCGGTTTGCTCGGCATAAAGCCCCATCGGGGTATTATTTTCGTATGCGTCTTCTAAGCCATCACGCATCATTTCATCGATCAAATCTGCATGGCCTGCTCTGTAACCACTGCGCGCTTTAGCTAACAAATATGGCGCATTGGACATGCTTTCCATGCCACCCGCAAGGATTATTTCATGAGTATCCGTAAGTAATAGATCGTGTGCGAGCATTACTGCCTTCATTCCAGATCCACAAACTTTATTCACAGTTGAACATGGTACAGAATTGGGAATGCCGCTTAAAATCGATGCTTGGCGCGCTGGAGCTTGGCC
>DATIHV010000036.1:0-2067 GCA_035480295.1 Gammaproteobacteria bacterium | reverse complement strand
GCAACGAATACCATTGCGGAAGGGGAAGTGCTGCAGCTTGTGCATCAACATAATCCGCACACTTCTGAGCAAGATTATTTACATGTAATCCGCTGCAAAACTGCTAAATTGTTTGAAGCTGCGGCTGAAGTTGCAGCTGTGTTAACTAATGCAACCCCGCACATACAAGCTATTTTTGCGCAATATGGTTTGCATCTGGGTACCGCGTATCAACTGATCGATGATTTGTTGGATTATCAAACTACCAATATTGATTTTGGTAAGCAATTAGGGATTGATTTAGCGGAAGGCAAACCAACCATGCCGTTAATTTATCTGCTGCAACATGGCACTGCAGAGCAGCAAGCTTTGGTGACACATGCAATTACGCAAACAGATGGCGTTGATTTAGCGCAGGTGCAAGAAGCAATTGTGACTTCTGGCGCGCTGGAGTATACGTTAGCGTTTGCGAAGCGGGAAGCAAGTTTGGCGCAACAGTCGTTAGCAGAGCTACCTGATTCAGAGCATCGCGCTACAGCGATGGCGTTAGCGGAGTTTGTAGTGAATAGGACGCATTAACTAGTAATGCTGCAGCGGACTGGTTGCACCAGCAAACACTCAAAATCCCTCATATCTAGGGACGAAATGCAAACCGATTAAGTAAAAACTCTTCAAGCGTTATACCACTCACATACTTGGTAGAAAATTTGGCTTGATTGATCACAAGTAACCGATCTAGTCCTACTGCAGAGGGATTAAACCAGCCAAAATTCGTTGGTTGCTCTTGTCCGTGCTTCACTTCTATGCCTAGATTTAACGTGGGAATTACAAAATCAATTTCATGTTTAGAAGTTTGCCAAAAATTTAGCAGCAACATGTCCTGGTTCGCTATACAAGCCTGCCTGTAGATTTCTTGCGCCACTAGCCACTCTAATATTGGAGCCATGCCGGTCGCTGATATATTTTTAAGCTCGGATATGGAGCGTGGTTTTAACGGATGGCTACACATTGCGAAAAACAAATTAATGAAATGAAATTTACATTCTTTCCTAAAAATTGAAATTTTTCTACTAGTATCAAATGAATACGCCGGCATTAGTATCATTAAATCGCCTAATAATTCTGTATATTCTTTAGCAGCAGTATTATTTGCCAAGCCACTTTCACGGGCAAGCTTGGCCTGCCCCACCGGGTTAGGTGCGAATTTAAACATAGCATCTAGTACTGCCATCAGATTGATTCTAGATCTATTATGCCGAGCAAATTCGCCATATACCCAGTCTGTCACTGTATCAACTACGTGTTCTGCTAAATATCCGTACTCCGCTAATGAATTCGCTGCTATAGCGGCGCCACCAGACAAAATGTATGCAGACAACGTATCCGATCCGAAAGTTTTATGACATTTTTCATAAAACTCGGCATATGGAATTGGAGTAAATATGTAATTAGTACGCTTTAGCTTACCTTTTCTACCAGGTAGCCTTTCAGCACCGCGATGTAGATCGGTTGCCTTAGAGCCGGTTGTGATTACTAAAATATCAGCTAATTCACCAGCGTCGACTAAAAGCTTTAGCGCGCGCTCCCATTCAGCTATTGCTGTTATTTCATCAATAAATATACGTTTAAGTTGCGCATCTTTTGGAAACCAATTAAGCATCTGTCGTAGGATCGCAATTAATTCTACGTAATCCTTAATTTCATCACCATTTAGATATAAAGCCGTTCCAACGCCAAACTTTTGAATGGTGGCTTTAATTTCTTGCTCCAGCCATGTGCTTTTGCCATATTGACGCGCCCCACGGATCATAATAATCCCCGGGGCTTGGGGTAGCTCGCGTAGTCCAAAATCTTGTTTAAACACAAATGGCTGAGTCTCTAGCTGGGCTAAACGTGGTAACACGCCTTTAGATTGAATGTCTCCGCGAAGCAGATGTTGATTAATCTCTAGATTGTTCATGTCTGGTTTTTTTACCCTAACAGTATAAGCGTTAGATGTCCTAACGTTTCAACTGTTAGTATAGCTAACAGTCTGAGCGTTAGCAATAGGGAAAAGGGGACATTCGAATTATATGGTTGTTGAGCCGA
>DATIHV010000035.1:0-2432 GCA_035480295.1 Gammaproteobacteria bacterium | reverse complement strand
CTTTACGCTGAATATATACAGCCCAAGGGGAATTTAATGTTTGTGCTTTTAATTTTGGAGCTCGTATTATGATACAAAAAGTGGCATCTTGCTGTTGCAGAATCTGCTCTAAGATTTTCGTCCCTTGTTTGTTTACCGTGTCGCTATGCAACCTAAGCTCTAGCAGGGTGCGGTCAGCAAACAAATCTAAACTTTGGCATTTGTTCAATAATTCTTCCCAATTAAATGACGTATTTGTTTCAAATACCACTTTATTATTATAGCCGCTTTTATTGGCCAGGTGGCTGATACTACTAATTATTTCATCAGTTTGTACAGGCTCTCCGCCGTGGACTAAGTAACAGGGTGCTATCATGGATTATTATCTTTGTGCTGTGGTCGAGCAGTGATTTGCCGTAAGATTTCGTTTACAGTTTCGTTCAGAAGCTCGCGTTTGACGATTTGTGCTTCGCCTTCATTACTTAACAACATATTGTTACTGCGATTTAACTCTCTAGACCGTGTAATTGAACGTTGTAGTGTTATATTATGGGTGCCTTTCACAGTAAGTGTATATGAAACATATACGCTAAGTTTGTATCTCTGTACTTCACCACTCGATCCAAACGCTAAAACCTCTTCGCCACTGGTCGCTTTATTTAAATGTAGAACCGCAACATTACCAGTTGGTTGCGACACAATTTTTACCTTATTTGCTTTTAGTTGCGCGCGCACGGCTCTTTGCAAGGGATCATATGGTTCATTAGGAGTAATGCAAACCGTCTTTAAATACTTAGGAATGTCTAAATCCCCGCGCATTTTAAATCCGCAGCACCCTGCTAAACTGAGGCATAATACGAATAAAACCGCTGCTTTTAGCATTAAGCGCATAACTATTCCTCAACTACCACGTTAATTAATTTACGCGGCACGACGATGATTTTTTGCACCTTCTTACCCTGTATATATTTTTGCACATTTTCCTGCTGTAATGCCAGTTGTTCAATTTCGCTTTTGCTTGCGTCTATTGCTGCAGTGACATTGGCGCGTAATTTGCCGTTTACTTGCACAACTAGAGTTATAGTATCTTGCGTTAGTGCATGTTCGTCCACCGTAGGCCACTTTTCATTAACAACTACGCTTTTGTTACCTAATTCGTGCCATAAAGTATGCGTTATATGCGGGATTATTGGGGACAGCATTAAACACACGTTATTTAGTACTTCCTGGCGCACTTGCTGATCTAATGGGGTACTAACGGTAAAATTATATAGAAAATTTAGCAGCTCCATATTCGCAGCTATTGCTGTGTTGAAAGTAAAACGGCGCTCAATATCATCACTGACTTTCTTGATTGTGGAGTGTAGTTTAAAGCGCAAATCTTTTTGAGCTTGATTGAAATTTTGCTTGAAATAAGCCGCATCCAGTGTAACTGGCCCTTGCTCCACATGCTGCAACATTATTGCCCATAAACGCTTTAAAAACCGGTAAGAACCTTCTACCCCAGCATCAGACCATTCTAGCGATTGCTCTGGCGGTGCGGTAAACATGATAAATAAACGCACCGTATCGGCACCATATAGCTCAATCAGCTCAGTTGGATCTACCGTATTGCCCTTAGATTTAGACATTTTACTGCCGTCTTTTAGCACCATGCCCTGGGTGAGTAAATTGCTAAAAGGTTCATTGGATTTTACTAGGCCTAAATCGCGCATGGCTTTGTGGAAAAAGCGTGCATACAGTAAATGCAAAATAGCATGCTCAATACCGCCGATGTATTGATCTACAGGCGTCCAATAATCTGCGCGCTTATCAAGCATTGCCTCATTTTGATCTGGACAAGCAAAACGTGCGTAATACCAAGAAGACTCAAAAAATGTATCGAAGGTATCAGTTTCACGTTTAGCAGGCTTGTTACATTCCGGGCAATTTACCTGGTAAAATTCAGGCATATTTGCTAGCGGTGAGCCAGTGCCGGTAATGGTGACGCTTTCAGGCAGCAATACCGGTAAGTCTTTTTCTGGTACCGGTACCGCGCCGCAATCCTCGCAATAAATGATTGGAATTGGTGCGCCCCAATAACGCTGGCGTGAAATACCCCAGTCGCGTAAACGATAGTTTACTTGTGCTTTGCCAATACCTTGTTGCTGCAGATCTTTTAAAATGGCTTTAAATGCAGCATTAAAATCTAGGCCATCATATTTGCCAGAATTCACTAAACGCAGATCTTTATCAATAAACGCTTTTTCTTGCACGTCAATTACGGTGCCATCGGCTGGTGCAACCACTTGTTTTATAGGTAAATTGTACTTCTTAGCAAACTCCCAATCGCGTTCATCATGGCCAGGCACCGCCATTAATGCGCCGCCACCATATTCTGCGAGTACGTAATTAGCGATCCACATCGGTACCGCTTCGCCGTTAATTGGGTTAATTGCTTTTAATCCGGTGTC
>DATIHV010000034.1:0-5082 GCA_035480295.1 Gammaproteobacteria bacterium | reverse complement strand
TTTCACAAACTTCAAGATCAAATATTCCGTAGAAGGTCCAGCAAAATCTTATACATCCACAACCAATTTTCATAAACCTTCCTAAGCCTTAAAACGGCAACGCTAACTCCGGCGCCACAACAGCAAATAAAGTTCTAAATTGATCTTGAATTTGTTGCAGCACTTGCTGATTCACCGCTTCAAACCGCGCTACCAATTTCGGTGTAGTATTTGATGGACGCACTAGACCCCAGCCTTCAGCAAATTCCACGCGCATACCATCAATCGCAATTATGCTACACGGTTGCACAAAATCCGCTTGCTGCAATAAATTGTGCATTATCACAAACTTTGTTTCTTCAGTGACAGTGATATTTAATTCAGGCGTACTAACAGCTTCAGGAAAACTCGCAAATACTTGCGCGGAATTTTCTGTGGTCTTACTAAGCAATTCGATTAAGCGCGCCGCAGTATATAAAGCATCATCAAAACCATACCAGCGATCATTAAAAAACATATGTCCGCTCATCTCCGCCGCGAGCAAGGCGCCGGTTTCACGTATCTTCGCTTTAATCAATGAATGCCCAGTATTCCACATTAACGGTACACCCCCGGCATTATTGATGACAGTGGCAACATCGCGGCTGCATTTCACATCATAAATGATCGTGGCACCAGGATTATGCGCTAACAAGTCTTGCGCAAATAACATTAACACTCGATCGGGCCAGATGATTTTACCTGCGCAATCGATAATGCCTAAACGATCGCCATCACCATCAAATGCTAAACCTAGATCGGCCTGGTGCGCTAACACGGTATCACGCAGCACAACTAGATTATGTGGATCACTAGGATCAGGGTGATGGTTGGGGAAATTACCATCAACTTCACAATACAACGGTATTACCGTACAACCTAATTCGCTAAACAATTGCTGCGCCATTATGCCGCTAGCGCCATTACCGCAATCTATCACGACTTTTAATTTACGTTTAATTTGTAAACTTTGCGTGATCGCGTTTATATAGTGCGCAATAACTTCGATTTTTGTATATGTGCCAGAACCACTTGCGAATTGATCGTCCAAGATTATTTGCTGCAATTCTTTAATTGCGGAGCCATATATCGTGATGTCATTAATAATTATTTTTAAGCCATTATAATTTGGTGGATTATGACTGCCCGTTAACATTACCGCAGACGTAATCTGCAAATGTTTAGCCGCAAAATATAATATTGGCGTAGGCACTAAACCAATGTCTACCACGTTACAACCGGTAGATAAAATTCCATTGCGCAATTGCTTAGATAATTCTGGTCCTGATAACCGGCCATCGCGGCCGATTACTATGCTGTGCCCGCCTAAAGATAAAACCTTAGTGCCTAAAGCACGGCCAATATTATAGACCGCATCACTAGTTAAAGTTTGATCTACTACACCACGGATATCATAGGCGCGAAATATTTCGCTGGCGATTTGCATCAAACGCGTCCTGTATGGCCAAACCCACCTGCAGAACGTTCGGTTTCCTCAAAGGTTTCCACAATTTCAAATTTGGCTTGCACTACCGGCACAATCACATATTGCGCGAGTCTTTCACCAACACTAATGGTAAACGGCTTATCGCTGCGGTTCCAGCAACTAATCATGAGCTCACCTTGATAATCAGCATCAATGAGGCCAACTGCATTGCCTAAGATAATTCCATGCTTATGGCCAAGGCCGGATCGAGGTAACACTAATCCTGCAAAATTTGTGTCTTCTAGGTATATTGCCAGCCCAGTTGGGATCAGCATGGTTGCGCCTGGCAAAATTTCGGTAGGTTGATCAATACAGGCGCGTAAATCCAAGCCGGCCGCGCCTTCGGTAGCATATGTAGGCATTGGTATTTCGGTCCCCATCTTCGGGTTTAGTACTCGCACCTTCACTCGATTGGCTAATCCGACCATACTTTTGTCCTCACGGTTATATTAGATGCATAATATAATTCCCCAGGACTAAATGCCATAGTGTACGGGTCCTGCCGCTGCGGGTATCCCCATTCGTGCTCATGCTTGCGCGCGAATGGGGATGCCCCTCCCTCCGCGTCACCCGTACACGAAGGCCAGCCAAATTATTAGTCAAATAACTCACAATTCAAAGACCCTTGATTTATGACTCATTTTTGTTGATAATGTCCCCCTTTAACGAATTAATTAATACAAGCAGGAGTAAGGGGTATGTCCAGGGTATGCCAAATTACTGGTAAGCGTCCAATGACGGGATATACTGTATCCCATTCCAAACGCCACACCAAAAGACGTTTCCTGCCAAACTTACACTGGCACAGATTCTGGTTGCCAACAGAGAAACGTTTTGTGAAGCTGCTAGTTTCTAGCAAAGGGTTACGCGTCATAGACAAGCGTGGAATTGAAACAGTCATGGCTGAGCTGAAAGCTCGCAATGTTGCTGTAGGTTAAGGGGATAAAACATGGCCGGTAAGAAGAAAAAAATAACCTTAGTACGCTTAGTTTCCACAGCGTCACCATATTTCTACACCACTAAAAAGAACCCACGCATGGAAGGTGGTTTCGAAGGTACTGGTAAATTAAAACTACGTAAGTATGATCCAGTTACACGTAAACACGAGTGGTTTGAAGAAAAGAAAATCAAGTAATCATTAAATGAAAAGCCGGTGTAAACCGGCTTTTTTATGTCTGCAATTCTTCGTCAACTTCTAAAGACATCAGCTTGGTAGACATGTATATTTTAAACCCCACTTTAAAATTTGCATGCATTTTTTAAAGTACACTTTAAAATCCTCATGTAAGTAAAGTTTGGGAAAACAGGTGACATAGCATGATGATGCACTACCGGGCTTAGTCCGGCTTTTTTGTGCCTCTATATCTAAGGCCAGCATCTGAAGGTGTTAGTCGATCTAAAGTTTCATCAATCTTGGCAGATCTTTTGAATTCTCTATATGCAGGTATAATTTCTGCTGGTTCGCATAAGGCATTTAGTTCCAGCAGTCTACACCGTATGTATTGCTCTAGGTTGAGGTCTCTCTTAGCTAAAGGGGGATTTATTTCTGTAGTAAGTTCCAAAGCAGCCACTGTATTCAAATATGCCATAGAAACTTGTTTTGCTACATGTAGTACTTGTGGGTACTTCTCGTTAGCAACATCTCGACATGTAGACATGAAATCAAAGCTTCCAAAGCTATACAAAGCATTACGATAATACAGCTCTAAAGTGGCTAGAGGGATATTGTTCTGGCGCTCTTGTTGTGCCACATCCATGAACAATTGTGCAACATCCTGCGGCGTAAATCTCTTCAATAAAATTTTGCGTATTGTGTCTAAAGAGTCAACGTTTATAGTAGTTGCATAATCGCCAATTTTATTTTTTATACCTAGCAAATTGCAGTGCAGCTGTACATATCTGCGGTAAGTTGCTAAATCTATATATTCATTATTGCCATCAGCAAGCCTTATATGCTGATATAAACGCGAAGCAGCCATATTTTGAAATACTATGACCTTTTCAACAAGTAACACGCGGCATGCCGCAGATTGTTCCGGCAGTTGCATTATCGCAAATAACCACGCACTCGCAGCTTTTGCGCATAAGTCGCTGGCTTCCACATGCATGCGAGTCCACGACAAAGTGTCATTCGCAGCGCGCTCTATAGGTTTAATAGTTGCAACAATCTGTTGATCGAGCTCGCGAATCGCATTGCTTATAGCGGCTATGTCATATTGTTCTTTTTGCTTTTGCATATGCACTATTTATTGTTAAAATTATTAATACGCCAATAATACAGTTTTCAGACTCACACGGCAAGGGTTTTAGCCTAACAATGGTCGTGTGGTGGCTGTGCCTAAGGTCGATTGCCCTGTGGTATCAGTGCCGGTATTTAAAGTTTTGGGCTGCTTCTCTTCCTTGCGTGCAGCCTCAAGCAAGAGGCGCAATTCATCAGTCTTCTCTTTACCAAAAAGAGTCTCGAACGCAGTTACCAACGCTTCAGGAACATCCTTTGCACGACCGGGTTTTAAATACAATTCTCCTAGCACTAAACAGTAAACTTCTAGTGCATTTTGTCGGTGAGCTGTAAAAATTTCATGCAATCTGTCATAACCCTTTGCCCATGGCACGTTTTGTGCAATACCTAAACCGGCTTGTACAATACCCCGATCGTCAATTTCATAG
The DNA here is from genome assembly GCA_035480295.1 of Gammaproteobacteria bacterium. GTDB lineage: Bacteria > Pseudomonadota > Gammaproteobacteria > UBA6186 > Azoamicaceae > JAGVLG01. The sequence goes on along the minus strand of DATIHV010000034.1, from coordinate 911 downwards.
CCATGATATTCGGCAAGCTGCGAAATAGCGAAAATAAACGTTGGCAACGCAGCAAAACCAAATGTGCGTGCGGTACGCCAAGAGCAAAAACTGTTATAAACGAAGTTAAATTTCAGATCATCTTTGTTCAACTGTACAGATATATGACCATATTTTTCCATAGCAGCAATAACAGAGTCTGCAGATAAGTTCGCTAATCTGATCTCTTTTCCATCTTGTATGTAAAAGCAATCCATAATATTAGGTTCAACCGCTTTAATAATTTCTTTTTGCGCTGTTTGTAAAGCCAACAAGCGTCCACGATACGCACCTGCTTGGGCTATCCCCGCTCCGGCGAGAGCTGTAACAGCTTGTGCAGCTGCAACAGGTGCCATTTTCTCAACTACTTCTTGATCTAGAAGCAGATTAGCAACTTTTGCCGTTGCTGATGTTAGCATTGTTAAGCCAAGCACGGAGTTTTCAGTATTTAACGTAGGTAATGTAATTATTCTCTTGGTAGAAGCAAGGACTGATTTTAGCATTTGCATAGCGTTTTCGGCTGGAGTTGAGCTTGCAGCTATAGTTAATGTACTGGTACTTGCGGTTAAAGTGGTAACCGTTGATGATGGTGATGGAGTGCCAGTTGACACGACGATCTGTCCATCGTTTGCCTCTACATCGAAATCAGAATTAGCTTGATCGGTACGTTTAGGTCCGGAGAACTTCATCATGGTACACCTGTGTTCTTATAAAACTGCTTGAATTTGCCAGGAGTATTAAATATTTAGGCAGATATGTCAATGAATTTCAGGGCAAAAAGTTGCTTAGCTGTATTAGTTTTGTGATGTGTAATTGTAATCGTTAATTGACACCCTCTCCGGCGTAAACGCCGAAGATTCCCGCGAGGATAGCTCTTGGTTGGTTCTTGCTTC
>DATIHV010000033.1:0-3959 GCA_035480295.1 Gammaproteobacteria bacterium | reverse complement strand
TACAACCTATATTACCGTTTAATGCAATGTAATTGATGCCCCATTCCTGCGCGCGAATTTCACGCGGATCATCTTGCGAGGGATCCCACATAGCACGGATTTGCGGCTGTCTATATGCTGCATTGTCGTCTACATTAATTTTTGCATCCAAGCAAATAATTTTATTATCTTTGGTAATTACTAAAGGGTTAATTTCCAATAGATTAAAATCTTTTTCAACAAACATTTTGCCAATCTGCGTAACAATATGGCTAAATTGTTTCATCAAATCCGGCGCTAATTTTAATTCGTAGGCCAATTCCCTACATTGGTACGGCATTATGCCTAGCAACGGATCAATAGCAAATTTCACAATCTTTTCTGGGGACTCAGCTGCAACTTTTTCAATATCGACTCCGCCTTCTGTAGACGCCATTATCACGACACGGCGCAGAGAACGATCTATCACAGCACCTAGATATAATTCGTGTGCAATTTCATACGTTTCTTCTAACAATAATGAATTCACTGGTTGGCCACGTGAGTCCGTTTGGTAGGTTACCAAATTTTTATGCAACATATTTCTAGCAACTTGCACCACGTCGGATTTATTTTCAATCTTCACGCCACCAGCTTTACCACGGCCACCTGCATGCACTTGGGCCTTAATTACCACTTTGGCAGTTTGTAATTTTGGTAGCTCGTTTAAGGCTGCATCTGCGGTAGTTATTACATAACCATTGGGGACCGGCAAATCATATTCGCGTAGAATTTGTTTTGCTTGATACTCATGTAAATTCATTTTTTTGTGCCATTATATGCTTAAAATTAACCTTGCTGGATCTTCTAGCATTTCCTTGACAGTTACTAGAAATTGTACAGATTCAGCGCCATCTATAATTCGATGATCATAAGATAAAGCTACATACATCATCGGTCTAATCACAATTTGCTTATTTTCTACTACCGGCCGTTCTTCAATTTTATGCATACCCAAAATCGCACTTTGCGGCGGATTTAAAATAGGTGTGGCCATTAAAGAGCCAAACACACCGCCATTGGTAATAGTGAAAGTACCGCCGGTAATGTCCTCCATACTCAGTTTGCCGTCGCGTGCGCTTTTGCTAAAGTCAGCAATTTTTTGTTCGATTTCCGCTACGGTCAGTGTGTCAGCATCGCGCAATACTGGCACTACTAAGCCACGTTCAGTTGACACCGCTATTCCTATATCAAAATAACCGTGGTAAACAATATCGTTGCCATCTATTGACGCGTTTACATCAGGAAAACGTTTTAATGCGGCTACTACTGCATTTACAAAAAAAGACATGTAACCTAAACGCACACCGTACTTTTGCATAAATTCTTCTTTATAGGTATTGCGTAAAGTTATTACCGGACCCATATTGATTTCATTAAAAGTTGTTAAAATAGCCGCGTTTTGCTGTGCCGCTAATAACCGCTCGGCGATTTTGGCACGCAGTCTGGTCATCGGTACGCGTTTTTCTAAACGCCCATGCGCAGTGTCTACGGCTGGTTGCTTTGCGGACTGCGGCGCACTTTGCGCTTGAGTTGGCGCAGGAGGCTGTGCAGTAGCCACGCCTTCACCAACCGCACGGCGCATGGAAGGTGACAATATTTGCTCTGATGTACTCGGAACTTCAGGTTTTTGCTGTGCAGGTTGTGCTTGTTGTGGTGCAGCCTGTGTAGTTTGTGTAGTAGTTGCAGATTGCTTAGTTTGCACTGGCGCTGATGCAGCAGCATTCTGCTGGGCAACAAATGTTGCAATTACTTCTTCAGCTTTAACAACTGCGCCCGTATCTTTGAGAATTTTTTCTAAGGTACCATCTGCCGGTGCAACAACTTCTAAGACTATTTTATCCGTCTCAATATCAACTAAAGTCTCATCTCTGCGCACAGGATCACCAGGCTTCTTATGCCATGCTGCAATCGTAGCATCTGCTACTGATTCTGGCAGCACCGGTACTTTAATGTCATAAGCCATTTCTATCCCTCACCTATTGCTTGTTTAACTAGATCGTGCTGTTGTTGTTCATGTAAATAAAAATATCCAACCGCCGGTGCTGCGCTATCGCTTCTACCTGCGTACTGTAGTTCTTGATGTGGTAGTAGCGCGTTACGTAAATGGTGCTGCGAACTGTACCATGCACCTTGATTAAGCGGCTCTTCTTGACACCAGATTACATCTTTTGCGGTTTTATACTTCTGTAATTCAGCGCGTAATTCTTCTTGAGGAAATGGATATAATTGCTCTAAGCGCACAATAGCAATTTTTTGATTATCGCCGCGCGCAGCAGATAATTCATAATAGATTTTGCCGGCACATAAAATTACACGTTTAATTTGATCGTAATTATCTAAATTGTCGGGAATAATTACTTGAAAACTGCCATTGGCAATTTCATCTAAAGTCGATACCGCTTCTTTATGGCGTAATAAGCTCTTCGGGGTTATTACAATTAAAGGTTTACGCATAGGACGTAAAATTTGTCTACGCAAAAGATGATAAATTTGTGCTGGAGTACTTGGAACGCATACTTGTATATTATGTTGCGCGCATAATTGCATGTAACGCTCAATGCGCGCAGATGAATGCTCTGGACCTTGCCCTTCGTAACCGTGTGGTAAGAGTAACACCAGCCCACTTAAACGGCCCCATTTTTGCTCACCGGAGCTGATAAATTGATCTATCACTACTTGCGCGCCGTTGGCAAAATCGCCAAACTGCGCTTCCCACAAAGTTAAAGTTCTAGGTTCGCTAGTAGAATAACCATATTCAAAACCTAACGCTGCGGCTTCAGACAACAAAGAATCGATTACCCAAAATTTTCCTTGTTGCGCATTGACATGACACAAGGACGTGTAAGTGTCACCGGTATTTTGATCATGCCACACAGCGTGACGATGAAAGAAAGTACCACGCTGACTATCTTGACCCGCTAAACGCACTCCATATCCTTCGTTTAATAGCGTGGCGTAGGCTAATGTTTCAGCATAACCCCAATCAGCCAGCATTGTACCAGCCGTCATAGCACGTCGTGCTTCCACAATTTTCTGTACACGTGAATCAAAGGCAAAACCTTCGGGCGCGGTATCACGCGCTGTAGCCAACGTTTTGATGGTGTCTAACGGCACTTTAGTAGAAGTTGGGATCCGCCAATCTCTGGATGCATACGGTGTCCAATCTGAGGCGTAGGCGTTTTTCCAATCTTTAGAGGCCATACGTTTGGCAACTGCATGATCGCGTTTATCTAAACCTTCGCGATAAGTATCAACCATGCGTGTAATTTCTTCAGTCGTAAATACTCCGGCACTAATTAATTTTTCTGCGTATATGTCTTTTACCGTTGGATGTTGCCTAATTTCTTTATACATTAATGGCTGCGTGGCTGACGGTTCATCAGCTTCATTGTGTCCCATTCTTCGGTAGCCAATCAGATCAATAATCACATCTTTTTGAAATTTAATTTTAAATTCTGTGGCAATATGGAATACTGCACATACTGCCTCAGGATCATCAGAGTTAACATGAAATACCGGAATCGACATCATTTTGCCAATATCTGAGCAATATAACGTTGAACGCGCATCATGCGGATTGCTAGTAGTAAAACCAATTTGATTATTCACGATTACATGTATTGTGCCGCCTATGCCATAACCGCGCGTGGCAGACATGTTCATGGCTTCCATAACTACACCTTGCCCAGAAAATGATGCGTCTCCGTGCAAGGCCACACACATTACTTGCTCTTTACCGTGATCATTACGCCGCTGTTGCCGCGCACAGGTAGATCCATTTGCGACCGGTGTGACGATTTCTAAATGCGATGGATTAAATACTAACGTCGCATGTACGTTGCCGGTAGGGGTTTGTAAATCGGTAGAAAAACCCTGATGATATTTAACGTCGCCAGATTCTAATTGTATGTTGTGCCGCTCTTCAAATTGATCGAACA
>DATIHV010000032.1:0-4253 GCA_035480295.1 Gammaproteobacteria bacterium | reverse complement strand
TAGATTTAATTGAAGAGGTAGGACGAGTCTTCGGTTTCCAAAATATTCCGGCTAAAGCTACGGTAAGAACCTTAAATTTTAAACCCCTGCCAGAAGCGCGATTGCCGGAAGCAACAGTTGTTGCGGCCCTTGCGTCGCTTGGTTACAACGAAGTTATAAGCTATAGCTTTATAGATCGTGAATACGCAAAGTTATTTACGCGCGCTATTACCGACGAATTGTGTTTGGCTAATCCAATTTCATCTGAAATGGGTTTTATGCGGCCTACTTTATGGCCTGGTTTGCTTAAGGCCATAGAATACAACGCCAATCGGCAAGTTGACCGCATGCGCATATTTGAAATTGGTTTGCGCTTTACCAGCGAGCACGACAAGATCGAACAGCGTAAAACTATTGCTGGTGCTTGTTATGGCAACTATTTGCCTGAAGGGTGGGGCAATGCCAAACGGCACGTAGATTTGTTTGATGTTAAGAACGATGTGTTGGCTCTGCTAAAACTTGCACACAATACAGACAATGTAACATTTAAACCCGCCACGAATATGGCATTACATCCTGGTCAATCCTTAGATATTTATTTGCACGATAAACTATTGGGCACCTTGGGCGTTTTACATCCACAGTTGCAGCAAACGTTACAGTTGCCAAATCCAGTCGCATTATTCGAGGTAGATTATGACATGTTGGTGATGGGAAATATCCCAGTGTTCAATTCATTCTCGAAATTTCCCGCTGTACGACGTGACATAGCTTTATTGCTGAACCATAGCATTACCGCAGAGTCACTACAGCAAGCGATTAAACAACAAGTAGGCGCATTGCTAACAGATTTAGTTGTATTTGACGTTTACACTGGCAAAGGTGTGCCAGATAATCAAAAGAGCATGGCTTTAGGATTAACTCTGCAAGATCCGGAGCGTACTTTAACTGATGCAGAGGTTAACGATATCTTTACGAATTTGATTAATATGTTACAACGTGACTTTAAAGCAAGCTTGCGCTAATCATGAACATAACTAAGGCAGAATTAGCGCAAAATTTAAGTGACAAATTTAAACTTAGCAAACAAGACGCTAAAGATCTGGTAGATAATTTTTTTACCCAAATCATCGAAGCCTTAGCGCACGGTGAAGAATTAAAAATAACCGGTTTCGGTAGCTTTGCATTACGTGATAAAAAATCTCGACCTGGCAGAAATCCGCGTACCGGTGAAGCGGTAGTGATCAGTGAGCGAAGAGTGGTGACTTTCAAACAGGGACAGAAGTTGAAAGAGCATGTTGCAGAGGAAGCGGAGAGTATCGTCGGGGCGTAGCGCAGCCTGGTAGGCGAAGCGGACCGTAGCAAATGCGCAGCATTTGCCCGCTGAGCGCCTGCTGCATGGAGCAGCAGGCAGCTTTTTTTGTATGCCATGGATGGCAAATACAAAAAAAGCACGTGCATGTTGGGTGCATGCACCCCATGCTGCGAAGAGTATGAAGTGTTTGAAATAGTCTAAATATGTCGGGGCGTAGCGCAGCCTGGTAGCGCACATGCATGGGGTGCATGGGGTCGGAGGTTCAAATCCTCTCGTCCCGACCAATTTTAAAATATTATGTGACAAGCGCGCACATGCATAGCGGCGAGACGGATAAGAATTTGTATCTACCCAACAAATTTAGCGCGTTTATTGTTATTTTTTGAAACCTTACTAGCGTCATCCTGCGATTCTTGATCTGAATAAGATGCTGAACTTTGACTCGCGTAGCTTCGTAGATCCTGACTAGAATTATGTGAAGATTGACTAGGGCTTGCGCTGGATTCTTGCCTTGCACTCGTTGCAAAAGTTTGCTGCGCACTGGCTTGAGCTCTTTGATTTCTGAATTGTATTCTGAATTCTTCCAGAGATTGGCTGTTCGTAAATTGGCTGGCTGCAACTGGTTGCGTATGTTGTGCAAGAGGCTTTAACATATATTCTGGCGTAGAAATATTTATGCCATGCGCTGACAATGCATAACGCTTAAATAGTTCAGGAATTTCCTCAAGGTGCATCACTGCGCGACGCAAACGCGGCACTAGATTCGCGGCTAAATTAAATTCGGTTAAAATACCTTGTTTAACTTTCGCCATTTGCTTTACTAGCACAGCTTCTTGATCTACGATAATCTTTGCCATTTCCTCTACGTAATGTTTAAACTCATCGAAATGAGAAGTGCAATGTTTTTGATAACCATAAAATTTTACTAGTTCGCTCTCAGAGTGCGTATATTTCTTGCATAGCTCCAAAAATTCGCCAAATAAACTTTGCTTCCACCCCATGATTTGATAAAACATCAGATTTGTATTGGAAATACATTCTGCAAAAGATTCGTTGCCAGTAGCGCCAGCAAATGGCTGTGCGTATGAAAGCACTAGCTTAAATCCTTCGGTACTTAATGGGAATGGATCGATTATGCGCACTTTCGGCAATGTAGAATCAGCGTTTAATGTTCTGGTTTCAAGAATATTGCCGTTGGCATCAATGACATTAATTTGTGAATAAAATGGCGATATTAATCCAATTTCATCGGCAGTGAAAAAATCGCATGCATCTGCTGGTGGGCTTTCTGCACGTATAGTTAAACCATCTAGGCGCACAATTAAATCAACATCTTTGCGTTGCTTTCTAGCTTGAACTAGCAAACTTAAGACACAAAAAGATTTTTTACTAACCGTAGGATTTACGTTCAAGGAACGATTAAAATATGAAAAATACAAAGCGCGCTGTGCTGAGTATTGTGGATTATTTAATCCAAGCGTGTTGATGACATTCCGATCATGCTCTGTTGTTTCATATTCTTTTTCATGTGCCTTAGGAATTGATGGCTCAATAAAAATACCAATTTTTTGTAGTCCCAAACCTGTTTTTATGCAAGTGCGGAATATTTCATGACTTAATGCGTAGGCGCTAGTTTTTGGGGGATTGTATTCGTTAAAAACTAACAATGGCTTATTGCGTATAATTATTGTTTTTGCATCTGCAAAATCACGGTAAATTGGGAAGGCTAAAAATAGATCGGTGCTAGGCTCCATATTTTCGAGTGCATCAGATATTCGGTAGTTAGGTCTTTGATCAAAATTATGCATAACATCCATTTTGACACCTAATTTTCTTGCAGCTGCAAAGAAATTTTCGAATATTTTAAAATGACCTTCATTGTCTAAATCATAAATTCTAACAAACCAATTTATTTTTAAATCTAGCTCTGTATCTGTGGCATTAGCTGCTAAAAGCCCTTCAATAAGCTTATAGGCAGCACTTACGTCGCCAAGTGTTCGATCTGGGGCAAAGGTTGCTATAGATATGGTTTTGGTTACTGGCATATTCTTGTTTTTATGGCAATTATTATTGGTTAGGAACTATACCAAAAACTGCATATTTTGTATAGATCACTTTTTCGTGATTATACATCAAAAGAATCTAATACCTGCGCAAGGCTAAAGCCTGCATTTAAGTGGTTATCTTAATCTCTAGACCGATTTTGCTCATGGGCTTTGCACGCTCGAACATAATGGTCCAATAAATTACGGATCATCTTTTGATATTGAGTATGGTGTTTTTTGGCGAGGAGTTTAAAAAAAAGCACGCTGCTTTCATTAAGCGCCAGAGTAACTTTAACGGTGTCATCCTTTAAAACGAGCTGCTCAGGAGGAGGCAAAAAATTAGGGATGACTTTTGCCGATATAGGATAATCAGTGTATTCGTTGGTTTTCTTTTTCATATATAAGCTTTCCTTCTCGCCAGTATCCAGCTCCAAAAATGCGTATAATCTTTTCTCTATATGTAAACCGCACAGTTAGTATCCGCTGTTTTACTTTACCAAAGCAATAGAATCTTGGTTCTATGATGCTATGTTTAAGATCTTGTGCAATTACACAATTTGGATCCAAAAACGCTTTTTGCGCTTCCATAAAGATAACCCCATGCTTTTGCGCATTATATAAGTTCTTATATGGATCCCACTCAAATGAGTCGTTACTCAATTAGTATAGCCTTTGCAATATAAAAAGCAATAAAAAAGTACATATAATTATATGGCTGCATGTCCTAATGCGCTGACTGAAAGGACCATGATATAGCAGTCGTCTGATGTTAATAATCACTGAATTCGTCACGGCAGATCCGTTGTGCTACACCTGATCTTTATCCAGGGAACTTCCGTGCGTGCTGGGAGTCTCAGATAACAGGAGCGCCTTTAGGAGCGTGCAATGTCACAATACAGAAATGAAAAACAACG
>DATIHV010000031.1:0-3773 GCA_035480295.1 Gammaproteobacteria bacterium | reverse complement strand
CCGGAGTTTCTGAATTTGGTTTAATAAAACGATCATTGCTGGTGCGCAATGAATTGTTGCTAACCAAAGACGAGCCTAATTTAAAGAAAAATTTCAAGCAGTTGCAGGATGATGCTGATTTACTTACACCAGATTCTTTGGAAAAGCGTAGATTGGTTGTGTTTAGTGACAGTACAGTAGGCGGCCCTGGACTCGATGAGCCAATCTTGGATTACACGCATCTACGTCAACTCATGAATGAAGCAGCCAAAGATTTAGGCATACAAAATGTTGCTGCAACAGCGGCTGTAAAAAAAGATCCAAGCAGTGAGACTAAACCTTGGGTTGTAGCAAGCGCAGGAAGCTTAGATTTTATTGCTGAACGTTCAGTGAAAGACCTCGACTCGGACCAGCTAAAAAATTCGGCAATTCATTTTCATGGCTTATTGAATATGCCGCCGCAAAGATTTGAGAGTCAACGATATGATTTACAAGCATCCTTGCGGAGAATCATGCAAGATTTGCATAAATTTGAGGCTGATAAATATAAAGTCTTTCCAACCTGTGTAATCTTCCTGATGAGTGATAATTCATTTGAAGTAATGAATATTGATGATGAAAAATCTATAGGACCCTTTATAAATAAAGCCATGTATCTATTAAGTCAAGTCCCGCATTTGCAAACCCAATTGGAAGATGGATTACATACTCCTTTGTTACATGCTGCAGCGCCAATGAATGGCAAACCTCTGATCAGCGCTTTCTCGAGTTCTATGGCAAAGCAAAGCGCGAATGATGGATCGCCTGAGAAAGTACTAGTTGAAAAGCAGCGCAATGCTAGCTGGTGTCCAAGCTTCAGGTAATTAAACGCCTTCCAAGATCCTAGAGCGTTGACTCAACGCTCTAGCCAGCGTACTGCCGTCTAGATGTTCTAATTCGCCGCCTAACGGCATGCCTAAAGCTAGGCGGGTGGTTTTGATGGTAGGGAAAACTTTGGCCATTTCAGCGATGTAATAGGCCGTAGTCTCGCCTTCTACTGTGGTGCTGGTAGCCATAATAATTTCAGTGATAACGCCGGTTTGTAAACGTTGCCGTAAATGATCGATGCCAAGTTGTTCAGGGCCAATGCCGTCTATGGGTGATAAGTGCCCCATTAAAACAAAATATAAGCCCCTGAATGCGCCGGTTTGTTCAATGGCAATGATATCTGCTGGAGTTTCCACTATGCACAACATATGTGCTTCACGCGCCAGGTTTTGACACAGTGTACAAATTTGTAATTCACTGAGCGTGCGACACTGTTGGCAATTCCCGACTTCGGCAATTGCAGATAACAATGTTTGCGCTAATTGCTGCCCGCCGTCTTTATTGCGCTGCAAAATATGAAACGCCATACGCTGCGCAGATTTAGCACCCACACCAGGTAAGCATCTTAGTGCAACAATTAATTGATTGATTAAGGGACTAAAGCTCACCTACTCTCCTTTCCCGGTTAAGAAATCAAAGCCTGGCGGTAAGCCCATGCCACTCATTAAACTACCCATCATTTCTTTTTTCTTTAATTCGCGCTTTTGATTTGCGTCATTAATTGCCGCGACAATTAAACCTTGCAGGATTTTTTTATCTTCTTTGTACACTGCATCATCAATTTTCATGCTTAATGCTTCGCCGCTGCCATTAATAGTTAACTGCACTAAACCGGCACCAGATTCACCGGTAATTTGCACTGCCTCTAATTCGGCCTGCACCTGTTTAAACTTTTGCTGCATGTCTTTAGCTTGCTGCATTATATTGCTGATATTACCAAACGGATTAACCATATTATTGTTCTCCTAGTCTATGCTATGTTTCGTTAATATTAATGTCTGCGATTTTCGCAGAAAAAGTTTGCTCTAATTTTTGTAAATTCACATCCGCTCTAAGCGCTTGTTCCGCCGCTTGCGCTGCTGCTTGCTGCACACGCTGCCCTTGTTCAGCAGGACTTTCGGCGTTGAGTGCGCCAAGTGTTACTGTTAATTTTACTTTGTTCTTTAAATACTCTTGCAACGCCACCTGAATTTTTTCAACATTTTTCGCATTTAATAAAGGCTTTTGGCTTTCATGCAAAGTCAAAGCTATATTCTCCGCACTCCATTGCGCCACGGTGCAATTTTCAGCGATTACTTTGGTTAAACCTTGTAGGTTTAGTTGCGGGATGATTTGCCCCCAGTTTGCAGCTGGATCTATGCTTGGCCTTAGAGCTGCGGGTCCTGCCGCTGCGGGTATCCCCATCGTGCTCGCTGTCGCTGCGCGCGATGGGGATGCCCCTCCCTCCGCGTCACCCCCAGCGGTAGGTAATCGAATCTCTGTACGTTCTGTCGCACTAGCCTGTACAGATACGGGCATAAAGGCCAACATGCGTAACGCGATCATTTCAAAGCCAGTAACTATGTCTGGTGCATACGGCAAATCGCGCACGCCCATTAGTGCTGCTTGATAATACAGCTGCAAATCTTGCGCGCTGGCGCGTTGTGCTAATTGTTTGATTTGTTCACTCTCTGAACTTGACGCTATAGCTTCTGGCACTACTTGTGCTAGTGCTGCTTGGTGAATAAATGTTTGTAAGATTTTTAAGACTTGATTGAAGTCAGCATTTACCGCAGCTAATTCGCGCACAATGGCAACTACTTGGTTTGCATTGCCGGCAATAATTTGCGTCAACAACTCCAAAGTTTGCGTTTGTACTGCAGTGCCTAATATCTGCTGTGCCGCTTGTACCGTTACATTACGCTCGCCAAAGGCAATTACTTGTTCTAGTAAACTTAAAGCATCGCGCATACTGCCATTGGCGCATTGCGCAATTATAGGCAATGCTGCTTGTTCAAACGCAATTTGCTCTTGCGTCAAAACATAATTCAAATGCTGAATAATCTGTTCCGCAGTTAGATTGCGCAGATGAAATTGCAAGCAACGTGACAAAACTGTTACTGGTAGCTTTTGTGGATCGGTAGTGGCCAGGATAAATTTTACGTGTTCTGGTGGTTCTTCTAGAGTTTTTAGCAGCGCATTAAAGCTATGATTTGATAGCATGTGCACTTCGTCGATGATGTAAATTTTGTAACGCGCACGTACCGCAGCATAAGGCACGTTATCCAACAAGTCGCGCGTATCTTCGACTTTAGTACGTGATGCGGCGTCAATTTCAATTACATCAACGTTTTCACCTTGCGCAATGCTGGTGCACATTTCACATACACCGCATGGTTTAGAACTTACGCCTTGTTCGCAGTTTAAGCTTTTCGCCAGCAGACGCGCTAAAGTGGTTTTCCCCACCCCGCGGGTACCGGTAAATAGATAGGCATGATGGAGTTGCTGTTTGTCTAAGGCGTGTTGCAGCGCTAATAATGTAGCTTGCTGGCCAACAACGGCGGCAAAATTTTGTGGTCGATATTTAAGCGCTAGAACCTTGTAGCTACTTGTCACATTAGTACCTTACAAAAAAAGGAGGCAACCTTGCCAGCTACACCACGGCACCTGCTAGTCTGCTACCGCTGCTCCCTTCCGGGCCTGACGGGGTTTGCAAATTCACATTGCGCGGGAACCGACAAGGTCACCATAGGGCAATAGTTTACACGTTTTGCTTACTTCTGTCATCAGTAGGTACACTGGCTGCAGCATATACGGCCATAAAGAACACAAAAAAGAACATACTGGTGAAATCCAACAGCCAGGAATTCATGCAACATCCCGCCATCATGGCAAAAACTAACCCTAATCCCAGATAACCCTCAAGGCATTTACTCTTGGCAAAAACG
>DATIHV010000030.1:0-5719 GCA_035480295.1 Gammaproteobacteria bacterium | reverse complement strand
CCGCGTTGCGATCGTAGCGCGTGGGGCAAAACGTGGTCAAGCTAAAGTCAGCAACATATTGCAGCCATTTGTTCCGCTGCAAGTTGCTTGGTTTGGTAATGGCGACTTGGTGACGCTTACTGCGGTTGAAACCATACAGCCAGGACCATGTTTGCATGGTAGAAGTGCGTTTTGTGGTTTGTACATTAATGAACTGCTAATGCGCCTCTTGCCAAAATGGGATACTTGTCCGGCGCTGTTTGCGGCATATGAAGCTGCTATTACGCAACTTGCAGTAGCTGATATTGCCGCGCAAATTGTATTACGCAAGTTTGAAATGCAATTGCTAAAATCACTTGGTTATGGTTTACAGCTGCATAAAGAGGTTGCAAGCGGCGCAGCAATAGTAGCAGAAAGCTATTATTTGTTTGATCCGGTATTGGGGCCGCGCTTAATTAATGGAACTGCGTCTGCAGCTTTTAAAGGCGCCAGTTTATTGGCTTTAGCCAATGAAGCTTGGCATGCGCCAGGAGTGTTGTTAGATATTAAACGTTTAATGCGTTTTGTGTTGCGGTACCATTTAGGTACTAAGCAATTGGTGAGTAGGGAGCTATTTTGATGCAAATATATGGCATAGGCACAGATATTGTAAAATGTGAACGCATCGCCCAAATGTGGGACGAGCACGGTGAAACTTTTGCGCGTAAAATTTTAAGCGAGCATGAGTTGAAAATGCTTGGCGAGCAAAAAGTTAAACACGCTTCGTTCCTAGCCAAACGCTTTGCAGCTAAGGAAGCCGTAGCTAAGGCATTAGGCACTGGCTTCAGAGATGATGTAATTATCACACAAATCGGTATTGAAACAGATCCTAAAGGCAAGCCTAGTGTAGTATTTTACGGTCGCACTAAAGAGTATGTCGCGACTTTAGGCGCTTTGGATATTCAAATCAGTTTGGCAGATGAAAGCGATTATGTAGTGGCATTTGTAATTATTCTTAAAATGTAGGTTTTATATGTTACGCAGATTTTTATTAGTATTAATTTTGTTATGCAACAGCTCAAGCGTGTTTGCACGTTGGGCAACGTTTGCTGATGCGCCGGCAGAAGTATTAGATAGCAGAATGCTCATCAACGTTAATGCCGATGGTACGTGCGATATCGATATTTTTAAAACAATGAAGATATTAAATGAGCGTGGCCGCGACGCAAACTCCAAAGTAGCGCTTGTATACAACGCAGATAATTCCAAACTGCAAATTATTGCCGCAAAAACTATCCTTGATGGTAAAGAGTATGCCGTAAATCAAGATTTGATTGAGGACAAGCCGCTTGCGAGCGAAGTACAGGGCTTTGATCAAACACATCAAGTACTATTAGCGTTTCCGAATGTAAAGGTGGGTGCTGAGTTATCTTTGCATTATAAGTTAAATATTCTTAAAGCCGATGTGCCTAACTTTTTTGAACATATGTTTGAATATGATCAAAGCTATTTAAAGAAGTCGCAAGTACACATTAAATCAGCGCTGCCATTATTTACTAACGTTAATGATCCGCAGCATTACCTTGCGGTCACACCTGGGAAAGAAGGCAAGCTTTATACTTTAGATATTACGCTGCAAAAGCCAATTTACGTGCACATAGTTGATGAAAAGGCTGCGCCGCTTAACCCGCAAGCATACCCATGGGTCTTTGTTGCGACAAATGACAATTGGCAGCAATTTGCGCAAACGTTTGCAAGCGCATATCTGAATGTAGCGAATCAAACTTTGCCACCAATGTATCAACATATTGCAGATGATGTTAAAGCAGAAAAAGATCCAATAAAGCAAATAGCATTAGTAGCCGCGCAGATTAACGATCACGTGCAGTACATGGGTGATTGGAAGACAACGGATGGCAAGCATATTCCAAAAAATCTGATTAGCGTTGCTACAACTAAACTTGGCGACTGTAAAGACTTTGCCACTGGTATGGTGGCGATTCTACGTACCTTGGGTTACGACGCAAACGTCGCTTTAGTACAGCGTGGCGAGGGTGTGTACGATACTAAAGATGTGAAGTTACCTGGCATGTTTCATTTTAATCATGCAATGGTGCGGGTGCAGTTAGCTGATAAGCGTGTCTTATGGGTTGATCCAACTAATTTCTTCAGCGTGGCAGATCAGATTTTGCCCGATATCGCAGACCGACAAGCAGTAGTGCTCGCGTCTCCTAGCTATCTTACGCAAATTCCGCAATCTAATGTGCATGACAATGTCATAACTGTGCACAAGACATTTGACCTAAAGAATGAAGACATTGTTAGTGTTAAAACCATACTCACCATGCAAGGCCTGAGCGCCATAGATTTAACCGGCGCGAATTTACAAGCCTCGCAAGATACCATCAATAATGCAGTTGTGTATCAATTGGGTGATTATGACAACATTACAGAAAAACGCGTCAAGGCCCCTAAATTGGATTCAAGATTGGTGAAGGATATAACCTTTGAAGTTGATTACAAAGAAAAGAATATGTTGATTAACACCAATGCTGGTAAAGCATTTGTGATCAAAAATCCGGTGATCGAGAATTTCTTTTTTAACGATGAGCAGGTGGCAGATATTTATTTAGGCTCGCCTAAAACTATTCACAAATCGGTAACTTTAACCAATATTCAATTGGCGGATAACGACGTTCTCGACTATACATTACAATCGCCGTGGGTAGATATAATTCGCACCGTAAAATACAAAGCGAATTCCGTCACTGTAGATCAAAAAGTAATTATAAAAACCAGCTGGTTAAACAATGACACTATTAAATCGCCGCAATATCGAGCTTTTGCCGCCGAATTAGCCAAAAACTTTAAAGAAGGCGTTGCGATAGTTTTTAACAAGTAATTGTTACTGTATTGTCATCCCCGAAACTGCTCTGCAGTTATCGGGGATCTAGATCCCAGCTCAAGGCGGGGATGACAAACTGTTAAGCCGTCGCAAATTCATTCTGATGATAATCCAATATCATGCGGATTTCCTTTTCCATTGCTAGCACGTAGCGATCGACTTTATCGTGTGCTTCAATGCCTATGGCATCTTCCAATTCCTTGGCTAGCGCTTTGAGCTTAGGCACGCCAACGTAACAACAAGCACCATGTAACTTATGTACATGCTCGCGCAAATCTTGCATGTTGTTAGCGTTATACGCTTGCATAATGACTGCACGATCATTTGGTAAGCAATTGATCAGCATGTCTAGCATTTCGTGCGCTAAATCTTCTTTGTTGCCAGCTAGCTTCTTGCATAATTGCCAATCTATAGGTGCCATGTCACAAGTATTTGCCATTTCCATATTTTGCTCCATACTCAAGGAAATTACGCCACTATGGGTCCATTTATAAATTGATGCACGTAAACTGTTTTCATCTATAGGCTTTGTCAAGTAATCATTCATGCCAGCGGCGATGATCTTATCTTGCTCGCCAATTAACACGTGTGCTGACAATGCAACTATTGCCGTATTGTAATTTGGATTATTGGTACTACGGATCTGCACTGCTGTTTCGATGCCATCCATGCCCGGCATATGTAAATCCATTAAGATCAAATTGTAATAATTTTTATTGCAATACTGAATTGCTTCATAACCGCTTTTAGCTAATGTTGGGATTACGCCTATGTTTTGTAAAAATACTTGCACAAGTTTCAGATTCGCTGGATTATCATCAACTGCTAGCACGTTTAAACTTGGAAGTGGCGCTGGGATTTGTTCGCTTAGATGTGGCTGTGTAATAAAAATTTTGCGCAAAGCATCATATAATTTCTTGCGACTAATTGGCTTTGCTAGACATAATGTTGCACCGGCCTGCAGAATATCATTATGCGCTCCGTACTCCGTAGTATTAACCAACACGCCCACTGGACAGGCAAATGGCTCTTTAACATTATCAATAGTTTGCGTGATTAAGTTCATTTCGGCTTGCGGTTGATTAATCCCCAAAATTACCATACTGAACGGATCGCCATCGACAATGCCTTGTTGCGCTAGATTAACGATCTCATCGCCATACTCACATTCTTCAACTCTGATCCCCCATTGCTGTAGCAAGTGTGCTAGGGCTAAACGTGTAACAAGGTGTTTTTCGTACAGAATCACGCGAATGTCGGCTAATTCGCGTTCTTCATTGATAGTGTTGTCAGCAAGTTTTTCAGCCTGGAATGTGAACCAAAAAGTAGTTCCTTTACCGACATCACTTTCTAATTCTATAGTGCCATGCATTTGCTCGACGAGCTTTTTACAAATTACTAACCCTAAACCGGTACCGCCGAATTTCCGCGTAATGTTGGGACTGGTTTGATTAAAAGCATTGAATAATTCTTTCTTTTGCTCATCACTAATGCCTATGCCGGTATCAGTTACACTAATGCGCAAGGTGACCAAGTGCGCGATGCTTTGATCTAACATGACACGAATTACTACACTGCCGTGTTGGGTAAATTTAATCGCGTTGCTTACCAAGTTGGTCAGAACTTGCTTTAAGCGCAATGAGTCGCCGTTAATTTTGGTTGGAACGTCGGAATATATAAAGGGGACTAAATCCAAAGCTTTATCATGTGCGCTAGGCCCTAACAAGGTTAGTGTGTCTTCAACGCACTCACGAATATCCATCGGCATTAAATCTAGATGTAATTTACCCGCTTCGATTTTAGAAAAGTCCAAAATGTCGTTAATGATTGAAAGCAGTGAATGCCCAGACTTTTGAATCGTCGATAGATAATCGTGTTGCTGTTCGGTAAGCTCGGTTTTATCCAGCAAGTTTATAAAGCCTACAATGCCGTTCAAAGGAGTACGTAATTCATGACTCATGCTTGCCAAGAATTCCGATTTAACTTGGGTTGCGGTTTCTGCTTCCTTACGCGCCAAATCTAGTTCAATATTTTGAATTTCAATCGTCTTTAAGGTTTGCCGCAAATCCGCGGTCGCTTTATCAACGTTGTGCTGCATCTCCTCTCGCGCAATCTGCAACGAACTGGCCATGGTGTTAATACCGGATTCTAAGATCCCCAACTCCCAATGCGACTCGCTATTCACGCGCGTTGCAAAATCACCATTTTTAATTTTTTCTACCGCCGACGTTAGTTCCAATATCGGCTGGGTTACGTCATAGCCCAAGCGTAACGCTAGCAAACAGCTGATACTTAGACCTAACAAACCGATCAGCGCGCTGTGGATCAATACTTGATATTCTTTTAAACGGGTTGTTTTGTGATCTAATTCTGCTTTCATCCAACCAATTACAGTAGTATTGAGCGCATCTTCTTCCATGGAATGCGCATTGACTGGATATGTGTCTATCACAACATCCGGCAATGTCACGGGAGTGATGTAACTGATCGTGTCGTTTAAATTATTCTGTACAATTTGTACGGAGCCGATATTCGCAGTAGGCGGCACTATGTTGGACATTAATTTGCCGGCGCTGGCAATTTCTACGCCTTTTTTATCATAAAATGCTACGCTGGTGACTTCTTTGCTAATTGCTTGACGTGCCAGATTGCGCAACGATTCTGTATCGCGCGCGAACACGCCATATTGTCCTTGTGATGCTAATCGCGATGCAATTGCAGTACCGCGATCATTTAATGCCACGGACAAATCTTCTAGTCTAATGCCAATAAAGTAGACGCCAAGCAGGATGGAAATAGTGATAGTTGGGATCAGCGCTAAGAACAGCACGCGCTGTTTAATACCCCATTTTATAG
>DATIHV010000029.1:0-4435 GCA_035480295.1 Gammaproteobacteria bacterium | reverse complement strand
AAGTACAAGCAATCATTCAAAGAGCCTACGAACGAGCCAAAGACACCCTCACCAGCAATCGCGCACAGCTGAATAAGATTGCAGATGCACTCCTAGAGCGCGAAACTATCGATGCCAAGGAACTCAAACAGCTACTCACTCCTAGCGCCAAAACTGCTGCGTAAATACCCACTGCTTTAAGAATCAGCTTTTGCACCGGAACTTTAGCGTGCAGCCAAAGTCTATGTATGTAGAGCATACTTAGACGGGGTGTATTATGAGCAGCATTGAAGACCCAGATCTTGAAAACCCATATAGTGATGAGGAAAGTTTTAACGTCATAACACATTTCATAAACGGCTTTATGAATCTTAATAAATCGACGTTAAAGTCAACACTACCCATAGAACAGCTACAAGTTGTAATAGGGTTACATGCGTATGCTTCTAACTTGGCTGCTGATATAGCAGCTAGAAATGAACACCCAGAAATACATCCTGATGAATGGTGGCGAATGCAAAGCGAAAATATGCTCCATAAAGCACGGGCTTTAAATGAAGTCTTAAAAACTCGTGCTCTTAAATCACAGGGTATCGACAATTCGCTAATACAACTCGTAATAGACCAACCTCTAGATCCGAATTCAGTAATCACCATCATATTGGATGATGGAGTGCAATATTCAAATCTTACTGAAAAATGTGTAGAACTTGCAAATTGTGCTAAAGACCCCGACCGAAATCCATGGGGTCCCTACGATACAAGGCACGTTACTAATAAAGAAGCAAAACGAGTACAGCATGCAGAAGCAGCCAGTGCAGGAGCAACGGAATACTATAAGAAGCACCGGGTAGCGGTTAATCAATATGCTCAGGCAGCCAAGCTAAAAGCCGAAGCTAAAAAACTGCGTGAAGAAAGTGGTCTATTGTGGGATCAAAAAAAGAGAATGCAATCCTTGGGCAAAAGCATACAAGCTACAGACAAATCCATAAAATCTAAGCGCAAAAAATTACAGTCAGGAGTTGTTACAACATCATCAGCTACTTGGGATTCGGCTGTTACAAAAACATCACATGCATTGAATGAAGCAAAAAAAAGCTATCAAAAAAATATTGGTGACAAACTTAAAAAACTTAAACCAATAAAGACCGGAAAATCCAATAAAGGCAAACGCGGATCAGATCTATCAACTCTATCAACCAATTCATCTAAATCATCTGCATCAACACATACTCCAAATTCGAACACCTCAGAGAAGAAGAAGAAAAAG
The DNA here is from genome assembly GCA_035480295.1 of Gammaproteobacteria bacterium. Lineage (GTDB taxonomy): Bacteria > Pseudomonadota > Gammaproteobacteria > UBA6186 > Azoamicaceae > JAGVLG01. The sequence goes on along the minus strand of DATIHV010000029.1, from coordinate 3,186 downwards.
AAGAAAAAACTATAGAGGCAAAAAATAATGAGCACAAAAAATCCACCACTGCTTGAATCTGGCTACACTTATGAAGAACAATTGGAAGCAGTTCTGCACCTCGCCGGTGTTGCCGGACTAAAATTTGCAATGGCGGCAAATTCAGAAGAAAAAGCACAACTGAGAGCATTGGCAAGAGCACTTTATGATCATGCGCTTTTGCTTGATCATCTCAATCATACTAATTTTGTCGAACAACAAGATCTGTTAGGCGATGATCTTGTCTTTACTGACGACACACTAACTAGCGAAGAAGAAGAGGCAACCAAAATTAGCGTTAATGGTCAAGATCCTGCTGCTGAAACTGTAAAAACACTACTAATGAAAAATAACGCAGATCTTATGCGCGTATTAGATGCTAAAACAGTTGACGGCGCACCACTCGAAAAGGATGAAGGTGATACGGCTAAAATTAATCAACTTATAGATATAATGATTGTCCATCCCGGTGCTAAGCCATGGGGTGCCAAGGAAGTAGTAACTAATAGAGAATATGAAAGACAACAAGCACAAAAAGCTAAATCTGGCTCGCTGCTTAGTGGATTTATCAACGCCGTGAATTCAACTGCAAAAATGTTTGATCCTAACAGGCCGTTGCAAAAAGCTGAGGAAAAAAAATCCAAGTTGAATGATTCTAAACCTGATAATACTACAAAAGGTGATAAAACCAACAAATTCGGTGGCTAATACCTAGCCGCCCAAAAAAATATTTTGCATAATGGATTATTTCTTTGTCGCTGCCACACAATTCGTCTGAATATACAAATCCCGATACTTCGCATATAAATCATTCGCTGCATCTACGTTTACCACGAACATCTTATAATCCGGTAATGTCACTTTATATGCTGCTTGCAATGCTTCTTTGATCTTAGCTGCATTTGCTGTGTCGCCACTTAAAGTAGGCTGTGCTTGGATCAATTCGCAAATGGTTTTTTCGTTTTCGATGGCGATTTGTTGCGCTTGCACGTCTTCTTGTTGTTTTTCTATTTGTTGAATTGGTGGTACAGGTTGATCGATTGAACCCCACAATGATGCATTAGATGCGGCATAGGTCGCTGCGCTGCTTAGGCAGAGCAGGAATACAGCAATGTAGGATATAAATTTAGTTTGCATAACAACATTTTAGTAGATCCCCGCTACTGCGCCAGCTTCCAGCTGGCTTGGCGGGGATGACAGGTCCGGGTCTAGTGCTTTGCGGCGCTGATCCGCGTCTCGTAATCCACCCTAAATAGCACCCCTATCGCTATACACGCGGCCACCATACTACTGCCGCCGGCACTCATAAGAGGCAAGGTTAAGCCTTTAGTGGGCATTAAACCTACGTTTACGCAGACATTAATCAGCGTCTGCAACATGAGCAATAAACCTATGCCGTACGCTAAATTACCGGCGTATTCTAAACCAGCTGTTTTTGCTTTACGACCAATTTCCATAGCTCTAAATGCTAACATCCCATATAACGCTAGGACGCATAATACACCCACCAATCCCAATTCTTCGGCTAAAACCGCGAAAATGAAATCGCTATGTGACTCCGGTAAATATAATAACTTTTGTATACTGCTACCCAAACCAGAGCCAAACCATGAACCCCGTCCAAACGCGATCAATGACTGCACCAATTGGTAACCAGTATTATATTGATCGGCCCATGGATCTCTAAATGCCACAAAACGTTGCACACGATACGAACTCGATACTGCCAAAAAGCCTAATACGCATAACACTACTGGCAGCAGAATTAAAAAGTTTTTGACCCGCACACCGCCTAGGAACAACATGCCCAATGTGGTACATGCGATCACCACTACCGCGCCAAAATCTGGCTCTAACATTAACAAAAATGCTGCTATTGCCAAGACAAACATGGGGATCAAAAACCCCTGCAAGGTATTTAACAACTGATAATTGCGCCGCACCATATAGCCTGCGATGTAAAACACTAAGGCTAATTTTGCTAGCTCTGATGGCTGTATTGAAATTGGTCCTACAAACAACCAACGCATACTGCCGTTTACAGGATGTGTCACGCCGGGAATTAAAACTATAGTCAATAATATTGCACTTGCGAATAACATTGCATTACTGTATTTCGCTAGCACTTTAATGGGAATGAAAGTAACTGTTAAACCAGCGGTAAGGCCAATAAAGATAAACACTGCTTGGTGCCATGCCAGGTGCAGCATATTGACCTTTAGACGCTCGGCAACCGGGGTTGATGCTGATGCAAGCATCACAAAACCTAAGGACAAAATTGCCACGACACTAAACAGTAACCAGTGGTCAAAATTGTTATTACGTTGTGGACGCGGCTGTTGCATAAGAGCTTCCTATCTCTTGTAATACATGTTGCTTAAACACCGCACCACGCTGCTTATAGTTTTCAAACATATCTAAGCTAGCACATGCCGGTGACAATAATACTCCATCACCACTAGTGGTTTGCTGCAGAGCAATTTGCACCACTTCGCTTAAATCACGAGCCATAAAACTTGGGATCACATCGTGCAGCAAGTCCCATAATTTTGGCGCATCCTCTCCTATTAATATAGCCGCTTTGCAACATTTTGCGATTGGGGCACTCAATGGCGTAAAATCGGCATTCTTGCCAATACCACCCAAAATGATCACCCATTTACCTGCAATTGATGTTGCTAAACCTTCAATCGCAGCTAATGTTGCACCAACATTAGTGCCTTTAGAGTCGTTTACCCATACTACTTCATTGGCTATAGCAACTTTTTCACAGCGGTGCTCTAAACCAGCAAATGTGCGTAGCGTAGCCAACATAGCTGGCAAAGTAAAACCCGCTACTTCACCCATCGCTAAAGCTGCCAGCGCATTGGCAACATTATGTGCACCAAGCATCGCCATGTCACTTACCGGCATTAACAACTCGTCACCTCGTGCTAACCATGCTGCACCATTTTGCCAGCGTACACCATAGTTATTTGCGCTAGGTTCATCTAAACCAAAACTTATTACTGTAGCAACGTTATAATCTTCCGGCACAAACGTTAATGGATCTTGGCGGTTTACAATTGCAGCGCCAGCATTTAAGTAAACGCGTTGCTTAGCTTGTTGATATGCGGGGACATCAGCGTAGCGATCCATATGATCAGGACTAATATTTAAAACCGTCGC
>DATIHV010000028.1:0-2149 GCA_035480295.1 Gammaproteobacteria bacterium | reverse complement strand
CAGGAAAGGAAGATGCTGGCGTATAAGCTGTGATTACCGGCATTACTGCAGCGCCATTATTTAACATGGGGTCAGAATATGAAGATGACGCATTAGCAGTTAACGACGATGTACTTTCAGATTGACGCTGACGTTTTGCGCGTGGCTGCTTTACACCATTAGTAGTGCTTGGGAAAAATATTATTTCATTAGTTGCAAACTTAAACGCATATCGATCGCCATTGTCGTCAAAAAAATCTTGATCTTTGCCGTCCCATGGTTTAAGAATCGCTTTGATTTTAAGGGTGGCTAATTCATGCGTTCTAAAGTCACCATCTTCATAGCCAACCTTAATATATTTTCTTCCATTATCTTGGAAAGTATTTACTATAACTCCCTCATACGTGCGATGATTATTCCAGCGTATTTTCACATGTGTACCAACTTGGAATTGATCATCATGCGCGTCACCTACAGCTGGTGCTGCTGCAGAACTTGTAGAACTACTCACATGAGAAACAACAACAGGAGCAGCTGATTGTTCGTGCCTTTCAATTCTATGATGCGGCTTACGTATATAATAATTAGACTGTCGCCGTCCGCTTGACGTAGTTAATGTTACCCGACCGGTAAGCCTATTGACGGTATATTCATCTGTGTTTTTTTCGTCTGGCTCCGAAAACGTTAACAACGGTTGATCCACGTTAGTCTCTAACACAGCAGGTCGAGTAATTTCATTCCATATTTTTAAATCTTCGATTTTGGTTCGCGTCAACACTTCTTCATCGTCATAGCCAATTCTTACGTATAAACCATGCTGATTTGAACACTTTATAGATAACAAAGTGCCTGTAAACCATTCGTCATAACCAATCCAATAAACTGACAGGTATGCCCCGACCTTTAAATTTAATACGTCTTTAGAAGTCTTTACACTTGATGCTATTAGTGCTTTTGCGTCAGTATTATCTGAATTATTCAACGCAGCGTGATTTGAGCTAGATGATCCCGCGGCAACGTGGTTTTTATCATCGGATGAATTATCATCTGGAATATTTGGCTGCGTCATAATTATTATTAATTAACTCCGGAACTTCTTGAATTTGAGCATAATAAACAAACTGCCACGACACGTCAATTATCCAGATTACATTAGTTAGCTACGCATAAGAACGTTTGCTTGCAGATTTTCACTAGATACGTAGTCTAAAAAAATCATTATGCTTCATCACAGTCCTTTTCAATATAGTATATACTTCAAGTATATACATATTAGAGGGGTGCGTGATTATGCACATAACCAAAATATTTAAAAGCGGAAACTCCATGGCTGTAAGAATACCCAAGGAATTTAAAATCGAAAGCGGAGCTGTAGAAATACTCGAGCGTGACGGTGAGATTATTATTCGCGAAATACCGAAAAATCTTGCCTCAGCTTTTGAATTACTAACATCACTGCCGGACGATTTCTTTGCTGGTGGGCGCGATGATCAACCCCCACAAAAAAGAGATTTTTGATGGCTCTGCAATACATGTTAGATACAAATATTTGCATATATATTGCAAAAAATAAGCCAACAACTGTCTTACAGCGCTTTAACAAACTAGCTCTGGGTGATGTGTGCATGTCAATTATTACGCATGGTGAATTGCTATATGGAGCGCAAAAAAGCATGCATAAGCTCGAAGCTCTAACAATTTTACAAAAACTGACTAGCCTAATACCGCCCAAAGCTTTATCGGAAGCGACTGCAATGCATTACGCAGAAGCGCGCAGCAAATTAGAAAAAAAAGGCCTACCGATAGGCAATAATGATTTATGGATTGCAGCACATGCCTTGGCAGCCGGAGTTACTTTAGTTACCAATAATACACGGGAATTTGCGCGCATACCTGGATTAAAAGTTGAAAATTGGATCTGAGCGGTAGGATCCCGGTATTGACCGGGATCATGTTCCCTTATATTACCTTAAAGACATGGAACTTTTAAATATTTGGGTAGAAACAGCGGCACCAATAGAACCTTTGTTAACACGATGGGCATTGTACATAATTGTCAGTCCCGCTGCAGCAAGTGCAGCCGCTGCGAAGGTTGACGAATGTTTTTCTGCCACATAACAGCAAAGTGTTGCAAAACTTGAACCAGCTATCGATGTTTGCAAGGCAAGTT
>DATIHV010000027.1:0-4393 GCA_035480295.1 Gammaproteobacteria bacterium | reverse complement strand
CCTTGCGTCTACCAGTTCCGCCACCCGGGCATATCTGGCACAAAAGGTTCCTGCAGCGCAAACTGCCCGGAACTATAAAAAGGCTGAGGTCGGAATCGAACCGGCGTACACGGCTTTGCAGGCCGCTGCATAACCACTCTGCCATCCAGCCGTTTCTAAAGGTGTATTCAACATTATGGAGCGGGAAACGAGGCTCGAACTCGCGACCCCAACCTTGGCAAGGTTGTGCTCTACCACTGAGCTATTCCCGCGCTAGAGTGTGATTTTACACATTAATCAGATGTAGTCAAGACTTAATCTGCGCTACGCAAAATGCCCCATGCAGCGTGTAAATATTTCAACATGGACCATAAAGTTAAGATAGTGGACACATAAAGCAACACAAAACCGGCTAAAGTAATATAGTTAGCAAAATCAACCTCGTGCGGTTGAGATAATAAAATCGCTATTGCAGTCATTTGCAAAAAGGTTTTAAGCTTTCCGACAAAAGCTACGGCTACAGTTTTGCTACGTCCATATTGTGCCATTAATTCACGCAATGCAGAGATCACAATTTCGCGACTAACAATGATTATTGCTGGAATTGTCAGTAACGCTGTGCCAAAACTCTGCACTAACATCACTAGCGCTACAACCACAATCAACTTATCAGCCACTGGATCTAAGAACGCGCCAAACCTAGATTCAAGTCTCAGCCTGCGCGCAAGATATCCATCCAACCAATCAGTGAGACATGCAAAGATAAAAATACTGGTAGTAAGCACTAAGGCCCATGAAGTTGGCACATAATATGTCGCCATAAAGACGGGAATTAAGATTATACGTAATATAGTTAACAAATTGGGTAAATTTAGTGCCACGTTACTAATCCAAGAATTATTCTTACTTTCCGTTAAGTGCATCATAAATCCGTTTTGCTAAAACCAGGCTAATACCTGGCACTGACGACAGCTCTTCTACAGTAGCACATTGTACCTCTGGTAAGCCACCAAATTGACGCAATAATTCGCGGCGGCGACTGGGACCTACCCCAGGAATATCCTCTAAAACAGAATGCAACTGCCGTTTTGCCCGCTGCTTGCGATGCCCGGTAATCGCAAACCGATGCGCCTCATCACGAATACGTTGCAATAGGTGCAAAGCCCTCGAATCTGCCGCCAAATGAATTTCTTGCGCTCCGGGCGCCAAAAATAACTTTTCTTCACCCGGTTTTCGTGCCGGTCCTTTAGCAATACCAAGTATCCTAACTTCATGTAACGCAAGTTCCTTACAAACTTGCTCAGCACGCGCCAGCTGCCCCTTGCCGCCATCAATTAACAGTAAATCAGGAAATTCACCTTGCGTTTGTTGCAGCTTTACAAAATGACGCTGCAACGCTTCTGACATCGCTGCGTAGTCGTCACCTGGAGCTGCAGTTTTAATTTTAAAACGTCTATAACCAGATTTAAGCGGCCCAGATTGATCGAATGCCACACACGACGCAATCGTACCCTCCCCTTGCGTATGACTGACATCAAAACACTCAATGCGTTTTAAATTACCATTCAGCGATAACGCACGGCCTAACTCTAATAACTGCTGTTCAATTTCTGCATCGGCTTTGAGGCGCGAGCGCAAAGATTCTTCAGCACTGGATTGGGCCATTTTCACCCACTTAGCACGATCACCGCGCACAGCGTGCGTGATCTTGATGTGTTTGTTAATTCGTTGCTCAAGCATTGCAGAAATTACACTGCTGTCGGTAATAGCTACCGGGACTAATACTTCCGTTGGCAACAAATTGCCTTTAGGCAAATTAGAATAATATTGCAGCAAAAAGCTTTGCAATATCACCGCACTGTCTACCTGCATGTACAACTCTGTCGCTGGGTAATACTGGCGACTGCCCAACATTCTGCCGTCGCGGATATTTAGAATATGAACGCATGCATGCCGCCCAATGTGCGCCACACCTAGAATATCAATATTGCGCTGCGCGCCTGGATCAACAATAATTTGCTGCTGCTGAATAGCACGCATAGCTACGATCTGATCGCGAATACGTGCTGCAAGTTCATAGTGTTGTTTACTGGACGCTTGTTCCATTTTATCAGCTAAAGTTTCCAACACCTCATGCGTTTTACCGAGTAAAAACAATTGCGCGTTGCGCACATCTTGTGCATATGCGCGTTGCTCGATTAGCCCTACACAGGGGGCAGTGCAACGTTTAATTTGGTATTGCAAGCAAGGCCGTGTACGGCTGTTAAAATATGCTTTATCACATTGACGTATTTGAAATGTGCGCTGCAATAAATCTACACTCTCGCGTACAGCACGCGTACTAGGGTATGGCCCAAAATATTCTCCTGGCCCCTGCGTACTACCGCGGTAAAAACTTAACTGCGGAAACGTTTCTTGCGTAGAAATATGAATATACGGATAGGACTTGTCGTCGCGAAATAAAATATTATAACGGGGTTTTAATTCATTTATTAATTGATTTTCTAAAAGCAGAGCCTCAACTTCAGTACGTGTAATCGTAAATTGAATATCTGCCACCAAGCCTAACATATGCGTAGTCTTGGTATCTTTAGCTCCCGAGAAATAACTGCTAACGCGCTTTTTTAAGTTTTTTGCTTTCCCAACGTATATAACTTTACTCGTTGCATCGAGCATTGAATATACGCCGGGCTTGGTGGGCAAATGAGCAAGGAAGTCGCTAAAATCTACTAGGATGTTTCTAGTTCCTCTTGTTCAGCATCTAGTTTCTCTGGATCGAGAATTCCATGGCGGATTGCAAGATGAGTTAACTCTACATCGCTTGCGACACCAAGTTTGTCGAAAAGTCTGTAACGATAACTATTAACTGTTTTAGGACTTAAACATAGTTTATCTGAAATGTCTTGTACCTTTTGGCCAGCAGTGATCATCATCATCACTTGCAATTCACGTTCAGACAACAGATCCAATGGTGAACCGTCGGCATCAATGACTTTCTTCAAGGCTAATTGTTGTGCTATATCTGGACCAATGTAACGCTTGCCAGCGTATACCGTGCGGATCGCTATAACCATTTCATCAATACTTGATCCCTTGGTTAAATAGCCTACAGCACCAGCTTGTAAAAATTTGGATGGAAATGGCTCTTCACCATAAACCGTTAATGCAATCACTTTAATGTCAGGATTGTTACGCAACATTTTGCGTGTTGCTTCTAGGCCGCCAATGCCAGGCATTTTTACGTCCATCAACACAACATGTGGACGCTTTTCTTTAGCAATCTTTACAGCATCTTCACCACTTCTCGCTTCGCCGATTACATTTATGCCTTTGACATCTGAGAGTAAACGCCCAACGCCCGCGCATACAATGTCATGGTCATCTACAATTAAGACGTTGATCAAAACCTTCTCCTCAACGAACAACTTCGTGCTGCAAGCATAAGCAAAGCATAAAAAAACCTAAATGACAACATGGGTTAGTTGCACGGGTTCAAATATGTGCAGGCCGCTTCGTACTGTATGTAACTCGGTAACCCGCGTCAAGTGTAAGGGCCCGAAATCGCTAGGTTACGAGCGTAAGTACACTTTTTTGCGAACACTATATTTTAGTCGCCAAACTTATTTAAAGGGTTTTTATCTCAGACATCTTGCTTTTTTCAGCCCACATCAGCATAATGCTAGGGTTCTAAATAACAATAATAATTACATTGGAGCTTGTTATGAGATTTATTACTTTACTTACGGCTGTGGGCTCTTTTTTAGCCAGCCAGACCAATATCGTTGAAGCTAGACGTGCCATTGACAATGGCGAGCAAAACGAAGTATCTGAACAAACAGCAGCTAAAACACAAGCTGACATAGTTGTGCTTGCAGACGAATCCGGAAGCATTGGCTATGATCGCTATTCAGATATCATTATTCCTGCGATAAAAGACTTAGCAAATGAATTTAGCTTGGCACCAAATCAAGTACGCGTTGCAGCGATAACCTTTTCATCTGAAAATTATGAACAGGTGCACTTCAAGCTAGACTCACCAGAAGCTACAAATAAAGAAGCATTCATTGGCACCGTGCAAGATAAGGTATTACGTTCTTATAGAGGCGGATCTACATGGCCTTACTCAGCTCTTAGAGCGGTAGATGAACAACTGCAATTCCATGCGCAAACACGCCCAGGTGTGCCATTTGTAACAATGTTTATTACAGACGGCGAAGTGTACGATGCAGAGCGTAGTCTTCAAGCACTTGCAGATATTAAGAAAAATCCTGACGCGAAACTAGTGTGTGTAGGTATTGCAGACGGCGCAAGAAGCGACTTTTTGCAAAAAGCCTGCGATCCTAACTTCACATTCAAAGCTGAAGATTTTGGTAAATTCCGCGGCGTAATGCGCACATTGGCAAAACGCGTAAAT
>DATIHV010000026.1:0-1702 GCA_035480295.1 Gammaproteobacteria bacterium | reverse complement strand
AACCACCGCCCAGAAATTCTAGCAGATCATCCTCATCGTCTTCATCAAGAAGACCATCTCCCAGAAATTGTCGCAGAGCGTCATCGTCGTCGTTATGCAATTGGCTAGACGTTTGTGCCTCAAACATGGCATCGGCCAATTCATTTATTTCATGTTCAGTTTGCGGATCAAATTGTACTGATGCCGTACTCGTTGTAGTAGTTGAATATGTAATAGCATTGTACCCAGGTAGGAATGCGCTAGAAGCAGCCGCGGAAGACGAAGCAGGTAACCCGGGCGCTCTTTTGTATTTAGCAACAATCCGAGCCTGCTTAGATTCATTGAATTGTTCGTCATTCGCAATATTATCCATTAGCTCCCGCGCAAATGGAATATATTGTGATTTATCCATGCCGTATGTTAGGCTCCCAAAAGGCCTGCTAGTGTCTTTGTTCAGCCATTCGAAGTATGCGGCTATGTATGCGTCGGGTACGACATTTTTGTCCGCGATGTCAGTAAATTCTTTTGCCCAGCTGTGGCCTTTCATCTGTTTAGCTTTCCTGAGTTTTGTAGCAACAGAGATCTCTGGATTCAACATAATGTGATATATTTTATAAGTTTGCCACAGTGTTGTTTTCGGACCATGCCCTAACCAGAATCTTTTTATTTGCTTATTATCTACTATTTTGTATTCTTTTGGCATACTGTTGCTTCCTGATTTTTAGGCGTTTTTTACTTCTCAAATTTATGGACAAATGTTTGATAATATAAGTTCCATGTAATTACATCAATAACCGCTATGTAAAAGAACATGGGTAAAAAAACAGCGAACTCAATCTGTAGCGTATTGTCTTAGCTATAGTGATTCCATGGGAGAGCAATTATGTCAAGCGCTAAAGGTGGTGGCAGTGGAAGCGAAAAACACGTTAATTTTGGCAGTGGAGTACATTACCATAATATAAGCAACCCAGCTCCATCTGTGGACAGACATGCGATATTTGTAGACATGGAGGTGGACTGCACAATTATTGCTCCTGGCAAATTATTAAACCCTGACTCCATTCAAGCTGCTTTGCGCCGAGAATACACGACATCCCTTAAGAAAATTAACCTTACGCAAGATGCAGGACAATATCATTGCACTGTAGTAATAAATACCACGGACACGGATCATAAAAAACTATCTGCTAAAATTAGAAACATCATTCAGAACGCCATAGGCGGCGGGGTCGTTGTTCCGCGCGATTACAACGCACAAGCACGTCGTGCTTCGACTACAACAACGTCAACAACGACTGCAGCGCCAAAACCTGCGGTAACCACTAGCACGAATGTTAAAACTAAAACAACACTTGCACCAAAATATGCACCAACAAATGTTGGCATGATCCCACCGCCACCACTTGCTCCTGCAAGCACGATTGCATCGTCATCAGCACTAGACTTCAAGAAAAGCCATCCAAGTAGGGTTAGAACAGATCGTACTACAGAAGAAAATTTCAAGAAAAGCCATCCAGATAAGGTCAGGACAGATCGTCCCTATGTGTACACTACCAAAAAAATTGGCAAGAAATTTGAGCCAGCAGATCTGTTAGAAATAAAAAACTCACTGCACAGTAAATACAGGGATGCCACTATTACTATTCGGCAGGATCTTGATACCAACATTACAATGACGATTCTCCCTAAGCCGAACGAGGATGAGCTGCTAACGCAAGCTAAC
>DATIHV010000025.1:0-3036 GCA_035480295.1 Gammaproteobacteria bacterium | reverse complement strand
GCCTCTGTATGATCAATAACCACTGATCCACCAGACGGCAAACGTATTTCGCGTTGCATTGCATTTTCAATTTGGCTTTCGATTTGAAAACGGCTGAATAATGGAATGCTGTCATTATACAGTTTGACTCGGCTGATGTAGTCCGGGCGCATCATACGTACATAAGTATTTACGTCTTCAAAGACCTTAGGCGAGTCTACTAAAATTTCATTGATATCCGGACGCAGATGATCACGAATTGCGCGTACCACAACGTTGCTTTCTTGATAAATTAAAAATGGTGATGGTCGTTCTTGCGATGCACTTTCAATGGCTTGCCATTGGCGTACTAAGAAGTCTAGATCCCACTGCAAGTCCTTAGTGTCACGTCCAACACCAGCAGTACGTACAATAACGCCCATGCCTTCGGGAATGGTGAGGTGTTGTAAAACTTCACGCAACTCAGCGCGCTCTTCGTTTTCAATACGGCGGGAAATTCCACCGGCACTTGGATTAAGCGGCATTAGTACCAGGTAACATCCAGCTAAGCTAATGTAAGTAGTAAGAGCGGCGCCCTTATTACCACGCGCTTCTTTTTCAACTTGAATAATTAATTCTTGCCCTTCAACAAATCTGTCACGTAAAGATGATCTTCTACGTGGGGCGGGCTGTGTGGTACCTTCAGCTGCTTCAGCAGTTTGTTCGCTTTCGCTACTGCTTTCTTCTGCTTCTTGATTTCTTTGATACATTCTAGCAATTTCGCGAAACGGTAAGAAACCATGTCGTTCTCCACCATAATCGACGAACACTGCTTCAAGGCTTGGCTCTATTCTGGTAATTTTACCTTTATATATGTTTGCCTTTTGCTGTTCTTTTCCTAGAATCTCAGTATCTAAATTATCTAAAACTGAACCATTTACTATTGCAACGCGAACCTCTTCTGCTTGGGTCGCATTGATTAACATTCTGTTTGTCATATTCTACCATTATTTCTTTCATATATTGCCCAGTATTGGGGGAAGCCATCGGGGTATTCGACGGCCATACACAGTTACTTGAACTGCGTAGATATAATCTCTGCCTATTGATTTATAAACCTGACATTTATTCTAGCTATAAACCTATGCGGGAATTTTAGCAAAAAATCTTCTATGTGGCTAGGGCTGTCCGGGGATTAAATCTGCTATGATATGTCGCATATGGAATTGTATGCTAAGTTACACAACTAAGGGAGTAATATGTTTCAGCGACGTGTAATGGTTGATGCACCGGTTTTATCCTGTTTAGTAATTTTGTCCTTCTTAGCTTTCTATAACTCTAGTTTTTGGGCCAAAACTTATCCATTAGTTACATGGCCATATTTAATTGCAGTGGGCCTCATCGCGGCATGCATTATGTTTGGCGCTTTTACCATTGCCACTACAAAATATACGTACAAACCATTTGTGATTTTTGCGTTTTTCGTCGCCGCTCTAAGCTCTTATGCCATGGATAATTATGGTTACATAATTTCCCCAGAAGCGATTAAAAATATTCTGCAGACAGACGCGCACGAAAGCTACGATTTAATGAGTTGGCGCTTGGCGGGCTATATAGTTGTTTACTTTTTAGCCCCGTCGCTTCTAGTTTTATTGATTAAAGTGCGCTATCCGAGTTTTAAAATTGTGGCGCTAAATTTTATTTTGTGTGCGATATTGGCATTTGGAAATATTTTACTGTTCGGTCGCTACTTTTCTACATTTTTTAGAAATCATAAACAAATCAAATATTTTGTAAATCCGATCCGGCCCATTTATTCGGCGATCAAATATACAGTCATTACGCTGCAACCTGGTGTGGCACGCGAGTTCCTGGAGCTGGATAGCAATCCGTCGCGAGTTGCGACAGCGGGCAAACCAAAGCTGGTGGTGCTTGTAGTTGGTGAATCGGATCGCGCCAAGAATCAACAATTAAATGGTTACCAAAGAGCAACTAATCCTTTATTGTCGACGCGCTCAGATGTTTACAGCTTCAATAATTTTTACGCTTGCGGCACAGATACTACCATTTCGGTGCCGTGCATGTTTTCCGTTTACAAAAGAGAGGACTATACAGATCGTAAAGCGTTGTATACAGAAAATGTGCTGGATTTATTACAAAAAAGCAAAGTGCAGGTATTGTGGCGCGATAACGATAGCGGCTGCAAAGACGTCTGCAATCGCGTTGAAACTCAAGATTTTACCGAGGCAGATATAAAACCATTCTGCAATGGCTTTGAATGTCATGATGAAGTTTTGTTACATAATTTGCAGCACCACCTTGACACAAATGTGCAAGATAAGTTGATTGTGCTGCACAAAAAAGGCAACCACGGCCCGGCGTACTATAAACGTTACCCTGACAAGTTTGCGCAATTTACGCCAACGTGTAATACCAATGAATTGCATAAATGCAGCGATGAAGAAATTATCAACACTTACGACAACATAATTTTATACACTGATTTTTTCTTAGATCGAGTAATCAATCATTTAGAAACTAGAAATGACAAATATCAAACTGCCTTAATTTACGTATCCGATCATGGTGAATCGCTAGGCGAAAAAGGCATATATTTGCACGCCATGCCATATTGGGTTGCTCCCAAGGAGCAAATTCACGTGCCCTTTTTCTTCTGGTCAAGCCCGGATTTTGCGGTGGATCGCGCGCGCTTGTCGGCGATTCAGGATAAAGAGTTTTCGCATGATCATATTTTTCACACATTGTTAGGACTATTTGGTGTGCAAACTGTCGCATACTCCCAAGAATTAGATATGTTCGTAAGCTAAATGCACTAATGAATGTCGGCCAAGTATGTTATAATGACCTAAATTGGATCCTCGGGATGTCACTGCAATGGCCCTAACTACTAACCAAGTATCATTTTTGACTGTTACTGAAGATCAGGGGGCAGGACAACGTATTGACAATTATTTAGTTAAGAAACTAAATAATATACCTAAATCCAAAATCTATAGCATCTTGCGTAAAGGCGAAGTCCGCGTCAACAAAGGACGCATCAAGCCCAGCTATAAATTA
>DATIHV010000024.1:0-1594 GCA_035480295.1 Gammaproteobacteria bacterium | reverse complement strand
CAACTGTATCTAGCGCCACTTATATTCCGGAAAGCTGCACCTGGGATATGACGTTGAATGATCGCACTATTAGTGCCAAGTTGTTGGTCGCAGCAGATGGTACAAATTCCCTGGTGCGTAAGTTACAGAATATTCCCCTAGGTTTTAAAAATTTTGATCAAAGCGCCATAGTGTGTAATGTACATATAAGTGGCCAGCATTTTGATATTGCGTATGAACGGTTTTTCAATGCCGGAGTTTTAGCAATGTTACCGTTTGGCAAACGGCGCTTAAAATGTATTTGGACAACGCCTGATGCACGTAAAGATGAACTTTTGGCGATGCAAGATGAAGAGTTTTTAAAATGTTTGCAACAGGCAATGGGCTTTAGATTAGGCTCGATGCTGCGTGTTGAAGATCGCAAATCTTTTCCCATTACTTATGCGTACGCTGACAATGTTTACGGTCAAAGCGCTGTTTTAATTGGCAATGCTGCGAACACCTTACACCCAGTTGCTGCGCAAGGATTTAATTTAGGCATGCGGGATGCGATTACATTAGCGGAAGTGTTACGTAGTGCGCGATTAATTGGCGCACCGATTAATGCGGTACAAACATTACAAAATTACGCGGCATTGCGTGCTGCTGATCATCAAACTAGTCGCGAGCTAAGTAATAACTTGGTGGAAATTTTTGCAGATAATAAACCGGTGACTAGAGTATTGCGCAGTTTTGGTTTAGTTTCAGCGCAGTTTATTCCGGGTATAAAAACTAAGATCATTAACGCAGGACTTGGTGCATGGATGTAATTGTATTAGGTGGCGGCATAGTAGGTTTAGTTATGGCTAATTTATTAGCTAAGTCTACCGAATTGCGCATTACAGTTGTAGAGCCAAATATTCCACAATTGATGTGGGATGAAGAACAGTATGATTTGCGCTGTAGCGCAATTACCCCTGCAGCACGCCAGGTTTTGTTACATATTGGCGTATGGCAGGAGATTACATGTTGTAGGCACGGTGTCTTTAATAAGATGCAGGTTTGGGATCAAGAGCTGCATAACAAAATTGTGTTTGATGCACAATCTGCACGCGCTAGCAATTTGGGACACATAATAGAGAACAGAGTATTAACGAAAGTTCTGTATCAAAAATTATTGCAGCAAGCTAATGTTGCAATAATTCATGCGACGGCTAATGACTTGCAACAGTTGCCAGATAGTAATGTGCTAAATGTGGGTTCCAAACAATTAGAATGTAAATTATTAATTGGTGCTGATGGTGCTAACTCTTGGTTGAGAAAAGAAGCCAAGATCACAAATTATGGATGGGATTATCAACATGCAGCTTTGGTTGCGACCATCCAAACGCAACATGCACATGCAAATACGGCGTTGCAGCGTTTTACTTCAGATGGGATTTTGGCGTTTTTACCCTTAGCGCATCCAAACTTATGCTCGATTGTTTGGTCGTGCTCGTCCTCTAAGGCACAAAGCTTGATCGATATGCCCGCAGCTGAGTTTAGCAAAGAGCTTGCCAGCGCTTTTTGTTACCATCTCGGAGAATTAGATCTTGTCAGTGCGCGAGCGAGCTTTCCTTTGCGCATGCTACATGCT
>DATIHV010000023.1:0-2980 GCA_035480295.1 Gammaproteobacteria bacterium | reverse complement strand
GCTCATCAAATATTATCTTAATCATGTCATCTAATTCCTTGGTTTGTTGCTGGCGCTTGCTAAACGGTGTGTTGAACCAAGAGTAGTAAATACTCTTGGGAATTTCTAAACAGTCGCATAGCATGCGCACCGGATAATAAGAAGAATGATCTCTAATAAATGCGCACTTTACAGCTCTTGGCTTGCAAAGTACGCCGCGGCTTTTTTTAATATTTCTCGCTCCATTTCGGCGCGTTTGAGTTCTTTATTAAGCCGCTTAATCTCGCTTTCAAGTTCTTGATAAGAATGTTTAGATTTTGATGCTGTAGATGTAGCAGGCGTTATTTTATCTTTCATAGCAGTACTAACCCAGTTGTATAAAGTGTTTGCTTTAATGCCCAACTCCGCCGCTATCTGGTTGGTGGGCCTATCTGATGACTGTGCTAGTTTAACGTATGCAACCGGTGAATTACATCTACCGCTAATACTTTTGCTCTGCTACAAAATATTTTAATATTTAAGGAGCAGAACAATGCACACTATGACTACCACCGACACACAAGATCAAATATCTAAAAGAAATGCTTGGTATAAAATCATTGAAGATTATAATGCCAGTGGCCAAAACCAAACTATTTACTGTAAACAACGTGATATCAATAAAGATCATTTTTCATATTACTTAGGACGATGGCGTAAAGATAATTCTAAGGTGATGCCCACTATATCATTTCATCCTGTAGAAGTTGTTAAATCGCACTCACGAGGTAAGTGGCTTTTACATATTGCATCTGGCTTGAGCCTTGAGTTGCCCGATAGTGCATCGATGCAACAATTATCAGAGTTGATCTTAAACTTAAGGAAAAGCCTATGCTAATTACATCGTCTGATGTACCAGTATGGGTTGCATCTCAAACAACGGATATGCGCAAGGGTTGCTTTAGTTTGGCGGCATTTGTGCAGCAAGAGTTTGAGCTCGACCCAAAGAGCAGTCAACTATTTGTATTTTTTGGTGCTGGTGGATCCAAAGTTAAATTGCTGCAATGGGATCGAAATGGCTTTGTGCTTACATATAAATGTCTGGCTGATGGTAGATTTAGGGTGCCCAAGGTGGGCGGTAAGAAATACAAACTCAGCATGTCAGATCTAAATCTGCTGCTCGAGGGAATAGACTTAACCAATAAGCAGCGCTTAAGAGCAGTATGAGCTGATAGATCAATGCACGAATGGACAAAAGATCACAGACAACGGCCTGACATAGCTGTATTCTTGTCAGGCTATGGATTTAAATGAATTAATAAAACTGCTCACAGCCAAAGATGCTCAGATCAGCCAGTTGTTAGAGCGCATTACTAATATGCAAGCACAGCTTGATAATCTGTTACGCATTTTATATGGCAAGAAATCCGAAAAGAATCCATCGGCAAGCAATGATACAACCGTAAATGTTTGCGCAGATTCTACTGTATCAAAAACTAAAAGCACGACAAATAATCCGATAAGAAAAAAACTTCCCGATGCTCTACCTCGTGAAAATATTTGTTATGAATTACCTATATCGGAACTTAAATGCGACTTATGCAGTAATACTTGTCATAAAATAGGCGAAGAAATTAGCCAGCAACTTGAAATGATACCGGCCAAGATGTTTGTAAAGAAGCATATCCGCTTTAAGTACGCTTGTAAAAATGGTTGTTGCGTTAAAGTGGCACCCATGCCAAAGCAACCAATACCTAAAGGCATACCCGGGCCTGGATTATTAGCGGAAGTTGTAATTAATAAATACCAAGACTCATTACCACTATATAGGCAAGCACTAAGATTTGAACGGCATGGCATTGATATACCAGAATCAACATTAGGCGATTGGATGGCGCAAAGTGCGCAATTATTATCACCACTAGTTGGTTTAATGCACGATGATATATTGCGCGAATCTCATCTGTACACGGACGACACGCCAGTGCCAGTATTAGCAAAAGGCAAAACTAGAAAAGGTCGTCTGTGGGCATATGTATCTGATAGGAATAATACATTCCCGTGTACTATATACGACTATTCTGCAACACGTGCGCAAACCGCACCACAGAAATTTTTAACTGGATTTAAAGGTTATCTGCAAGCTGATGCCTACAGTGGCTACAATACCCTTTATCAATCTGGTGATGTTACTGAGATTGGTTGTATGGCGCATACTCGAAGAAAGTTTTTTGATATTGCTGCCGAGTTAACCACCACCGATTCATTGGCGCATGATGCACTAGGTTTAATCGCCAAAATTTATGCGGTTGAGAGCAGATGCCGTGATATGCATTATAAGAAAAGATATTTTTTTAGAAAGAAATATTTACAGTCGTTGTATCGAAAATTACATAAGTGGCTAATACAAAGGCAAAAAACAGTTATCCCCAACACCCCAATTTATAGAGCAATTAACTACGCACTAAACCACTGGCGTGCACTGCAAAATGTATTTGCTGATGGTCGTCTTGAAATAGACAACAACACCGCAGAGCGTGCTATGCGAGTTGTAGCTATTGGACGCAAAAACTGGATGTTTGCTGGCAGTGATCAAGCTGGTCACAATGCTGCAATATTTTATTCTATATTAGAATCTGCTAAGCAGAATGGGTTAAATACCTTTAATTATCTGTCTGATGTGCTCGCTAAAATACCAAATACAGATAGCTCTGATATGTTTAGATTATTGCCATATCACTACGCAAAATAATTTACTACATGTAGATCAGCGGTTGCTTACGAAGCAGGGGCCTATACTGAAAAATTCCCTACAAACTATTGGGAACGTTTAGCGATAGCCCAGCACCATGGACTTGTGACCAATCTATTAGATTGGACAGGAAACCCTCTTACCGCTGCCTATTTCGCTTGCGCAGAGCAAAATGATAAAAACGGTAAAATATATTGTTTTTATCCAACACGATACATAACTAACGTGGATGAATGGAGTCGTAATGACTATAAAGAAAATGAAATAGCT
>DATIHV010000022.1:0-3042 GCA_035480295.1 Gammaproteobacteria bacterium | reverse complement strand
AAAACTGACCAGCCTGATACCGCCCAAAGCTTTATCGGAAGCGACTGCAATGCATTACGCAGAAGCGCGCAGCAAATTAGAAAAAAACGGCCTACCGATAGGCAATAATGATTTATGGATTGCAGCACATGCCTTGGCAGCCGGAGTTACTTTAGTTACCAATTATACACGCGAGTTTTCACGCGTGCCTGGGTTACAAGTTGAAAATTGGATCTGAGCACCGATTGCACTAGCAACTAGACTGCGCTAGACTTGGCGATGCTAAAAATTGCACCATTAGTGAGGCATCTATCTTGTACAAAATACTGCGCATTATTCCACTACTCCTTGTCATAGCTTTAAGTGGCTGCAAAGAGGCAGATTTATATAAAGATTTAAGCGCCAAGCAAATCTACGAACGCGGCAAAACTGCAGCGCTGAAAAAAAATTATTCACAAGCAATTAAAGACTTCGATACTCTAGAAGCTCGTTATCCATATGGCGAATGGTCTGAAAAAGGTCAGCTCGCAATTATCCATGCCTATGCTGAAGCTGGCGAAGGCGCATCAGCCTTAGCTGCGGCCGATCGCTTTATACGCATGCACCCACGTCACCCAAACGTAGATTACGCATACTATATGCGCGGTGTGGTAAATTATGACGACAACTACAGTCTAGTTTTTAGAATGATGCCGTTAGATCGATCTTTGCGCGAATCAACCTATGCGCAAGATGGTTTTGATGCATTTAAAACTTTATTAGAAAAGTTCCCGAATTCTAAATATTCTCCTGATGCACGCAAGCGCATGATTGTGTTGCGTGAACAATTAGCCGACCATGAATTACATATAGCCCAATATTATGAAAGACAAGGCGCCGACTTAGCGGCCGCTAATCGCGCTGGATATTTGATAAACCAATATCCACAAACTAAAGCTGTCCCAGAAGCCTTGATGATTATGCATCGCTCGTATCGTGAAATGGGTATGCATAAACAAGCAGCTGAAACCCTCGCTATGCTGAAGGAAAATTTTCCTAACTACAAAAAATAGTGTTCAAATTAAAAGCTAGACAGTTGCATAGCGTTTGCTATTTAGGGTAGAATGGTCGCCCATTTTAAAAAAATGTGATCTACCATGCAAACTAAGGTTTCTGTCGCTACTACATCCCGTTATGTATTAAATATCCTAAAATCCTTCAAGGCATCCATTGCAGTTATGCTATGCGTTGCCGTGTATGGCGGGTTATCGCTGTCAGTCATGCCATATATGATCAGGATCATCATCAACCGCGTTAGTGAGCCAAGTACAGGCGATTTAGTTGCATTGATTGCACTGCCAGCAGGCATTTATTTACTCACTCAGGTGTTCTTATCACTAGGTTATCGTACGTATGATTACTTCGTCACGATCCGCATGATCCCTGCTTTGCGTGCCAAAATTACTAACGAAGCTATGTATACATTATTAAATCAAACCCAGAATTATTTCCAAAATAACCTGTCGGGTAATTTGGCTAATAAAATCAATGACTTGGTGAGTAGCATTCCAGAGATGATCCAGATTGTGATCGATCGCTTTATTACACTGAGCTTGATAATTTTATTTGCGGTTATAACTCTAGGTCTCGTAAATATTAAATTCGCCGCTTTAATGATAGCTTGGGTTGCCACTTTTGTTTTATGCGTGGCATTTAATACCAGGCGCGTGACCGAGCTGGCTATTGCTTGGTCAGAACAAGGCTCGGGTATCATCGGGAGAATTGTCGACATTTTAGCCAATTTTCTATCCGTACAATTATTCAGCGCTAAACGCATTGAGCAACAGCAACTCGCCGATGCATGCACTGATGCCGTGAGCAAAGAGCGCAAGCTGCAGTGGCGCTATTTTTGGATCTTCATGTTTTATGGCGTTACGGCACTAATGTTAACAGCCGCAAGCTTATATTTCCTGATACAAGGCCGCGTGGCTGGCACAGTACAACCCGGTGATTTTGCTTTAGTGTTGTTAATTAACATCACCATTATGGATCAACTGTGGATGATCGCTAAAGATTACGCTCATTTCTCTAGACTGCTTGGCAAACTCATGCAAGCGCTAAATGCAATTCTTTACCCTACTGATCTTACAGATAAGCCCAATGCTGGTGAGTTAAAAGTAACTGCAGGCCAAATTACATATGATCAAGTGCACTTCAATTATAAAGGCCGTGACGAAGTATTTCGCAACAAAAGCGTACAAATTCCCGCCGGGCAAAAAGTCGGTTTGGTCGGCTATTCTGGCGGTGGCAAGACGACGTTTGTTAATTTAATTTTACGCCTGTACGACGTGACTGCCGGGAAAATATTAATTGATCAACAAGATATACGCGATGTAACGCAGGAGTCATTGCATGCAGCAATCGCGATGATCCCGCAGGATCCTGTGCTATTTCACCGCTCATTGTTAGACAACATCCGCTACGGCAAGCAAACGGCATCACATAGTGACATTATCGATGCGGCAAAACGCGCGCGGGCTGATGATTTTATTGCTAAATTACCGAAGGGCTATGAAACGTTCGTTGGTGAACGTGGTATTAAGCTTTCCGGCGGGCAACGTCAACGCGTCGCAATTGCTAGGGCAATGTTAAAGAATGCGCCGATCTTGATTTTAGATGAAGCAACATCACAGCTGGATTCTGTTACCGAAGGATTTATTCAAGATGCGCTGTGGGAGTTAATGCAGGGTAAAACTACTATAGTAATTGCGCATCGCCTCTCTACCTTGTTGCATATGGATCGAATTTTGGTTTTTGATCAAGGCAAAATTGTTGAAGATGGTACACATTCTGAGTTATTAGCTAAGCGTGGCTTGTATAAAACTTTATGGGATGCACAAGTAGGCGGATTCTTACCATCCACTAAGCATGGGGCAATTTAGTTTTCTCCAAGATTTAACAATGTGGCATTACCACCGATGGCTGCAGTATTGATACACATAGTACGCGCTACAGTTAAACGTGGTAAATAATACGGTCCCCCAGCTTTAGGCCCTGTTCCAGATAAGCCCTCGCCACCGAATG
>DATIHV010000021.1:0-5487 GCA_035480295.1 Gammaproteobacteria bacterium | reverse complement strand
TGCTCGGTTGCATCCGGGCGCGACTTAGCGCTAAATAAAATCGCGGCAGCTTGTTTTTGGGTTAAATTTTCGCCATCTTTGAGGCATATGGCATTGCCCTGATCATCCCTCATGCCCCCTTTTAGATATTGGTACAACTTTAGCTCGTGTTCGTTGTTTAGATCGCTTGCGTCGCCATACTGTGTATACGCTTTATTTGGTTGGTAACCGGGATATCCGTAGTTACCGTAACCATAGCCATATCCGTATCCGTATCCGTATCCGTATCCGTATCCGTAACCATAGCTATAGCCATACCCGTAGCCATAACCATATTTTCCGTAGCCATAGCCGTAACCATAGTTACCATAATTACCATAGCCATATGCATTCCCATAGCCGGAATATTTAGAGACGCTGGTAATATCTATGTCAATTTCAAGATGAATTTCGCTGTCAATTATGATACGTTGGCGTAGGTTATCGGCCGCATATCTAGTGATTGGTGCTTCATGTTGCAGCAGCTTGGCCAAATCGAGTAAAAAGCTTTCATCCGATTCATACAACGCATCCAGCAAGGCTGGTGTCATGTTTAATGTTTCTTGCGGCAGAGCTAACACTTTTATGTAATGCTGACTGAAGGTTAAGGCGGTGCGAACATCCATTTGTTGGAAAAATTCAATGCGGTGCTTAGCGTGATCAGGATGTGTCAGGAGAGGAACAATATTATTTGTAATGTCTTTATGTAACTTGGCGGATGGTCCGGCTTCACTGCGAATTATATCTAAACATACTATAACGCTGCGCATTAACTCCAGAACATGTTCCCTATTCTCCGCGGTAATCGCTGTGGTCATTTTTGTACTCCCTGACTAACTCAAATTGTATTGCACCATCCTTCGCATGATGTAACGATTTTAGTATACTTTACTTTTGTATGTATAGTGCGGTGTATGGGTACTGATATAGAAAATCCAATTTGCGTACTACATGTAGCGCTTGAATTCGGCCCAGCAACATTTGGCGGATTAGGTCGTGTAGCCACGCAGATGGTGGATGCGCAAAATCGTTTTGAGATAAGCGACAAACGACAATTTGACGCGAGCATAATCACACCATTTTATCCATATTTGTATGCCAACTATGCTAATAACGCACAAGCAGTAGCAACCATTGAGCATTTATATGACAATAAAATAGTCACGTCTAAAATCTTCTGCGTAGAAATTGGCGAGACCCGGCACTATTTAGTGCAACCACCCCCGGAATACCAACATTTATTTGCCATGGAATATTTGCCTGAAATCTATACAGATACACAAATCAGTCCTTTCATACAACGCGTGAAATTTTTTAATAGCTGCGTAGCAGCATATGTAAATAATCCTAACATCGGATCAAATCATCCTGCGCCGCAAATCCTACAGCTACATGATTGGCAATCCGCACTGGTCCCAAAATTATTAAAAGAACTGCATTTAAATACGTCAATAAAAAGCGTGTTTACTGTGCATATCGACAACGGTGATCGCGGCACTTACAACTGCTCTGAATTAGATGGCATTGGTTTAAATTTTCACAAAAGCACATGCATTATGAAGGCCTTAGGTTTAATTAATTCCGATAAGATTGTCGCGGTCTCACCAAGGTTTTTGCGTGAATGCATTGAGACTAAATTTGATGATCCAGAGCTGGAATTTTTACGTAAAATATTTGCTTGGTCTAGCGTACAAAATAAAACCATGGGTATAGCGAACGGTATAAATTACGCTGACTATTGCCCTCTTGGGAAGCAAATAAATGATGCAGCTAATGTGCACTTCGAAAAAGCGCGGATCAAACAACAAATTGCTGCTGAATTACAAGGTTCACGTTTACTCTGGAAATTTGATCCAAACTTGCCACTAATTCTATATGTTGGCAGATATTCACCAGAAAAAGGCCCGGAAACTTTTGAGCAAGTAATTCGCGATACCGCCGGCCGGGCCACATTCGTTGCAGTCGGCAGAGGTATGACCGATGAAGTGTTTAGAGTTATGGTTCAACATAGTCGCCAAACTGATAATGTGTTTATAACCGCCAGTGAAACAGAGCAGGCCCAGTTAATTCAATTATTACGTGCCGGTGCAGATATTGTTTTTATACCTTCACATCGCGATGCTTTTGGCTTGGTTGGACCCGAAGGCTTAGCCAATGGCAGCATTATAGTCACAACCGGTGTTGGTGGTTTAAGAGACGTGGTGCAAGGTTTGAATTATAGCGACACTGATGACATAATTGGTAACGGGATTTTTTATGAAGACATGCCGGAGGCCGAGCATAATCCTGCGTTAACTCAAGCATTAAATCAAGCCTTGGATTTATTTGCCACTTTAACTGATGATCAGCTGAATGCCATGCAGACTAAGATCATGCTTGACGCACAAAAGTTTGACTGGGCAGCAGAAAATGGATCGCTGCACCAATATTTGCAAATATATAAAAGCCTCATACACGTTCCCGAAGATAATACTCCACGCCCATTACGTTTGCCAAAACCTAGCCCATTTGGCAAACGTCGCAAAACTACTAAAACCAAATAATAGGTGTAGTTCCTTACATAGCTGCAAAAGCAGACTGTATTTTTACACAGACGCAAAACTAATAAAGTTCAATATTGTCCAATGTGTGGGGAGGTATACCTTATATATGGGTGACGCACAGAATGGGTAAGCATAAACGCTGGTCAGACAGCTCGGACACTCACGTGAATCCACACCTTTCGCGGGACGACAGGTGGAATCTGCTGCAAAGCACAAATATTGACCTATCTCCAAAGCTGCTTGTGAAACTTTATGCAGTTCTAGCTGAAAGAAATAAAGTCTTGAAATATTTTCTAGATACCCTAACCCCATTAGGTGAGGATGGATTTCCTAGCTTAAACGATTTAAAGCGAATTTTGCTGCGGCTATCTCCAGCAGAATTTGCCGTGCTTTTAGACTTTTGCGATCAAGCACCAAAAGTTTTACGCAAGCATATACCTGCTAAAGTAGATAAACACAACACCACTAAATTTATTTACAACAAAGAACTAAATGATCAAGAAGAATTAACACATGACGCAGTATATGATGAAAGCATAGAATTACTGGTTGATCACATGGAAGAACTCGTAAATTTAGCTGAACTCGGGGATTCGGCATTCGAATACGTTGATCGCATTACGGAGCATGTACGCCCGCAAATGGCAGTTGACACCATTGGCGCGACCGCATCTGAAGCAATATTACCTTTTGCTGGGTTGGCTGGGGTATATCAATCCGCGTACGAAACCTCTTATCACAATGCAATAATTCGTAACGTACACACCGAATATAAACTGGCGATTAAATTATTAAGTCCACGTGAAATTAAAGCAATCATTGACATGCACCCAGGCGATGCCGAAGAGCAGATCGCGCACATCAAGGAATATACTAAAACCAAGATGATCTCATCTATGCGCCACAATACATTTATTGCCGGCACGATTTATAGCTTGTTATTTGCAGCAATTGCATCATTCTTAATTGGGCCAGGAGCTTTAGGTATAGCATTAGGCGGCATGGCAGTGAGTGGCGGCGCGGCTGTGCGTAACGGCTATTTATTAGATAGCAAAATTGATACGTTTATTAAAGGCGAGCACAACGATACTCATATAGATGATTTAGTTGTAGCTGCTATAAATGATACAAATATTAAACATAAAGAAGGCAGCAAAGATCTAGATCCTGTAACTTGGCGCGACTATATGTATCAAGCATTTAGCAACATACCGCAGGCAAACACGTTGCTTGGCATAACCATACGCATTGCTGGCTTAATATGGTACGGTATCATTGCCGTAGTGTTTCCAATGGTATTCGGTACCATAGCGGTTATAAATGCCCTATTTACATGCGGCAGCACACGCTCATACTTAAAGTCTATGCGCGATGATCCTAAAAAAGCATTACGCGGCGGTTTATTCCCACTCATAGAAGTCCCTGGCATGAGCGCAACCACTTTCAAAAATCCAACCTTAAATCGTTGGTTTGGCAGAAATAAGTTTTATTCTTATCTCTTGCACACTAAAAAACTAGATGCAATACAAAGAGAGTTTATTGCGCATGATATTCCGCTTAAGCAAACAACGAGCAAAGCAAAAAATCGTCTACGCACAGTAATGTCCACGTTGGGAATATGGGAAAAGCAAGACTTTAATAATGTTTTAGAAACTCTTTATGATGGTTCAAATCCACGTGCCACAAAGTTATTGCACCATCTACGCGCCGAATGCAGACAATATGAATTTGAAAAAGCCATGGCGCTGCATCTAAGAAAGAATCGTAAAACACTAGGGTTAAGAAATAAAACCTTAAAGGACTTGCTAACCGAGCACGCGCACGGCAATAGCGCAAATTATAATAAGTTGCTACACAGCTATTTAGCAACTAACGCAGAAAATAACGCATGGTGGTCAGTAATTTATACCGGCGCTAGCACAACCTTTGCAACGGCATTAATGGTTGCAGCAATCGGGCTCACCTTCTTTCCGCCCTTGATTGTGCCTTTTTTAATTGCCTCGGCGAGCATACTTGCCGCCGGCGTCTTCGTAACGCTATTTGCAGCAATCAGAGAAACTAACAAGGTCTCTAAAAAGGTTCGCGATCCAGCTGCATTTGATGAAATGTTAAAATCAACCGACATTCCATCTATGAATCAATATCTAAGTAAAAAACCAGCACGCGCACCTTCGATGAAAAACCTATTAGACAGCACAGACTTACCATTAAGTAAACTCGTGAGCATGTATGCGCCCAAAGGAACTTTAAAAACTGCTTCGCTGCAAGACAGCGTACATGCAATGACACGTACATTATCAAATTCTAACGTGACCCAACTGACAGAAAAGTTTGTCACTAAATCAAATGCTGGATCTTTGTCTCTATATGAAGGAAACACTGCATTATTAACAATACCAAAAGACGAACCCAATACTTTGAATCTACATGATGGCGCTGTGCGCGCATGGCAAAGTACATTTTCAACCTTAAAGGTCGCACACCTCTCAGGTAACCCTGAAGCGGCCTTAAGGTTTACACTGGCGAATAACTTCACAACTGCAGATAATGTAGTGAATCGTGGACATAATTTTTTGCACGGTCTTGCTCTTGAATTTGCAACTGATCAAGATCTTCAGTGCCCCAATATTATTACTTTCAAGGAGTTCACTACAGCCGAAGCCGTGTATAGGGCCCTATTAAATCCAGCACCTGAAAACAAAGAGTACGCAGATAAGTTGCGTGCACACTTTGGTTTGCTTCTCATCAAAGGCAAACTACAGCCATTACACCGCACCCACGGCGGGACTAGCCATCCATTTTATAATCCTAAATATGCGCAAAATGCCCATGCCTTTGACCGATTTATAGATAAGATCCATCAAAAGGCTGGAAGCACCAAACTGGCTAATATAAACACCGTAAAAAG
Source organism: Gammaproteobacteria bacterium (assembly GCA_035480295.1). Lineage (GTDB taxonomy): Bacteria > Pseudomonadota > Gammaproteobacteria > UBA6186 > Azoamicaceae > JAGVLG01. The sequence continues at coordinate 18 of DATIHV010000021.1, read as the reverse complement.
CCGCAAAAGATCATTTGA
>DATIHV010000020.1:0-3299 GCA_035480295.1 Gammaproteobacteria bacterium | reverse complement strand
TTAATACTATAGTTTTACGTCCGGGCAATAACCTGCGTCCTATGGAATCAAAAGTTTTGCGCCCCATAATCATTGGTTTACCCATGGTAAGGTGCTTAAAATGCTGCAATTCTTCTGGAATATTCCAGGGCAACTTGTTATTTACACCGATTACACGGTTTTGGCTCATGGCGGCTACTAGCGAAATCATTGTCATACTGCAATTGGTGCTTTAATACTTGGGTGTGCTACGTAATTTTGTAAACTAAAATCTTCAAATTTAAAATCAAAAATTGATTTAATCGCCGGATTCAAATACATAGTTGGCAACGGTAACGGCTCGCGTGCTAATTGCGTCTTTGCTTGCTCTATATGATTGCTATATAAATGCGCATCGCCAAACGTATGTACAAAATCGCCTAGTTGCAGATCAGTTACTTGCGCAATCATCATAGTTAATAAAGCATACGAAGCTATATTAAATGGTACGCCTAAAAATATATCGGCGCTGCGCTGATAAAGCTGACACGATAATTTACCGTCCGCAACATAAAATTGAAATATGGTGTGACAAGGTGCTAACGCCATTTGTGGGATTTGCCCTACATTCCAAGCGCTCACAATTAAACGGCGCGAATCAGGGTTAGTTTTGATCTGTTGAATTACTTCCGTGATTTGATCTATAACATTGCCATCTTGATCAACCCATGCACGCCATTGTTTGCCGTATACTGGCCCGAGATTACCATGTTCATCGGCCCATTCATCCCAGATAGTTACTTGGTTGTCGTTTAAATAGCGAACATTAGTATCACCCTGTAAAAACCATAACAGTTCATGAATGATTGATCGCAGATGACATTTTTTAGTCGTGACTAGCGGAAAGCCCTGCGCCAAGTTAAAACGCATTTGATATCCAAACACGCTAATGGTTCCAGTGCCAGTGCGATCACTTTTCACAACGCCGTGATCAAGCACATGCTGCATTAAATCTAAATAAGCGCGCATTTTACTATCCCTTTCTTGGCCATAACAAAATTACACCCAATATAATCATAGGAATTGACAACAATTGTCCCATGGTCAACCAATTAAACATCACAAAACCGTGCCCTGCGTCGGGAGATCGCAAAAATTCCACGCCGAAACGCAGTACGCCGTATCCTAGCAAAAATAGGCCTGATACCGCTCCCAACTGCCTTGGTTTACGCGCGTACCAAACCAATATCAAACAAAGTACTACGCCTTCTAGCAACAGCTCATACAGTTGCGAAGGATGCCGCGGTAACGCGCCGGCATGGGGGAACACCATGCCCCAAGGCATATTCGTAATTCTACCGTATAATTCTGCGTTTAGAAAATTGCCCAAACGACCAAATCCTAAGCCAACGGGTACCGCTGGCGCAATGAAGTCGGTAAGCTGAACAAATTTCTTGAAATTAAATTTAACGTATATTAATAGTGCAACTAAAACACCTAATAAGCCGCCGTGAAAGGATCGCCCTGGCTCCCAAAACGCCAGCGCAGTCCATGGCCGCAACATAAAGTCCGGCATGTCGTAAAGTAATACGTATCCTATGCGACCACCAAAGATAATACCCATGGCTACATAGAATAAGACATCGCCTAATTGCTGTGCCGACCAATGCCGGGTACGACCGCGCACTACGGATAACCAGAAGCATCCTATAAACCCAAACAAATAACATAGGCCATACCAACGAATGTCGAATGGGCCCAATGAAAAAGCCACTGGATTAATATTTGGATATTTTAACATTTATTCAACTAAATGAAGGCGTTAATGGCGATTCATAAAAGCCTAAGGCTAACAAAATCAAAAATCAAGCGGTGGAGGCTTTAACTAGAACATTATCGGATAAATATTTGGTAAGGTCAGCAATGGACAATGGTTTGCTAAAATAAAACCCCTGAATAATTTCGCATCCTTCGCGACGCAAAACTTCTAACTCTTCTTTGGTTTCAACGCCTTCTGCAACTACTTTGTAACCCAGTTGCTTGCCCATGCGTATCATGGTGGACACGATCGCTAAGTTTGAAGCATTTGTATTTACATCATGTATAAAGCAACGATCAATTTTTAAAATGCTAATTGGAAATTTGGTTAATTGATTCATTGCTGAATAACCGGTACCAAAATCATCCACGGCAATTTTCACACCCATTGTTTGCAAAACGTTTAACATTAATACAGATTTTTCCGTATCTGACATAACAACGGCTTCTGTTAATTCCAATTCCACTTTATCGGCGGCAATGCCAGTTTCCCACATTGCTTCTGCAACTACGCTTGCAATGTCACCCTTATTAAACTGATGCGCGGATATATTAATCGCTACGCATAAATTTGGATTGCCCGCAGCTTGTAATTTGCTAATTTCCTTGCATGCAGTATATACAACCCATTTACCAACCGAATGAATCAAACCTAAATCCTCAATTGCAGGGATAAATATATCTGGGGTAATGTTGCCTAATGAAGGATGCCGCCAGCGTAACAATGCTTCTACGCCTTCTACTTGTTGCGTGGCTATATTAATCATCGGCTGATATTGTAGATAAAATTCATTACGCTCCAGTGCCATACGCAAGTCAGCACTAATTAAAGTGCGCATGGCTGATTTCTTGCTCATTTCCTGCGTATATAAAGATTGTGATCCGAAACCGATTTTTTTGGCGTTGTCACGTGCTACGCTAGCATTTTTTAATAGTCCATCCGCATCTGTAGCGCATTCAGGATATATGCAAATACCCACCGCACAGCTGCTGTGTAATTCATAACCTTCAATGCTCACTGGTTTAGCAACCACATGAATAATTTCATTTGCAACTTCGGAAACTATATTTACGTCATTGCCATAATCATATAAAATCACAGCAAATTCGTCGCTGCCGATTTGATAAAAATATTTACTGTATCTACCAGCCAGATTGCGCAACTCTTGACTTAAATGCAATAAAAGCGCATCGCCAACTTTATTGCCTAAAGAATTGTTCACATTATTGAAGTCATCTAGGTCTACAAAGAGTAAAGCAACATGCGCCATGTCGTTTTGACTTTTAACTACTAATAATTGCTCTAATTTGGACATCATTTGTGCCCGGCCTGGGAGTCCGGTTAAATAATGCTTATAATCCTGAACGGCAGGTTTTGTTTGTGAACGCCAATATAACATTGCAAATACAAACACTAAACCAACCAAAGCTAGCGTAACAGCACCTAAGATGAAAATGCTTAACGTAATTATGTAAAGATTAAAAATATTTAGAGGCAAATTCATACGCTTATCTCCCCGTAA
>DATIHV010000019.1:0-8330 GCA_035480295.1 Gammaproteobacteria bacterium | reverse complement strand
AAACATTGCGCACAAAACACACAGGCGGTGGCTAAATTATTTGGTGTGCTCTGGCCAGGGTTATAATCCTGATTAATATTTACTACAACTTGATGACGTTCAGAGGCAAAGCCGCAGTACCTACATGCATGTTGATCGCGCGTAAAAATCTGTTGTTCTAATTTCAAGAAGCTTTTGTTGTTTCTTCTAGCACGAAAGCGCGACCAGTTGCCGCGCTTCGATGTGAGTACAACAGGTAATAATTTCATTAGTTTTCTAGAGTAGTAGCACCCTTACCCGCGCTTGTTGCAGCACCGCTACCGAATACCGTGGTACCAGCACTTTGCATAATCGATGGTAAGAATAGCAATCCTGCGCCCACTACTAGATATACAATTGGCACGCTTAACGCGATTTGCGTAGGATTATCCTTATGTGCTTTGAACTTCACAATTCCCGCAATCGCAAAACCAACGCCCGCGATGTAAGAAATGATCGTTAGCAATGACCCTAAAGACAATACGTTGGTTTTTACGGTACCAACGATATCAGATAGACTTTGCCCATCGGCTGCTACATCTCCAACCCACAATGCAAACAGGATGCCGTAGAGTAAACCCAGGCCCCCATTTGCTTTAAGTACATGACTTAGCTTTTTACCTAACATTTTTGCTCCTCAACTTAAATGTAAATCAACCGCTTAAAGTATTAATTACCGCATTTACTAATGGTAGGAAATTGATCGCCAATATGCCACCCACAACATGAACTATACCTTTAGTCATTTGATCATGTTGCCCATGTTGCGTATGTGCGATTAAAATCCAGCCACGAATGAATGCGAGAAATCCAATAAATTGCATGTAGTATACCACAGTATCAATCAAGGTAGCCCATTGACTTTCTAAAGTAACCGAAGCATAACCCAAGAGTTGGGATGCGGCGCCTAAACTTTTAACGTTGGGTGCGCCACCAGCACCGAACATTGATGGCACGCTACCAAAAAATGTTGCGCTCAATACGTTGGTACTAGTTGGAATATAAATTAACACTGCACCAACTAACATATACGTCATAGGCCCAGAAAAGTCGCCAGGTTGTGCAGTTTGTGTTAATGGTTGTGCAAAAGATTTAAATTTAAGTAAGGCTTTTACCACAAACCATACGCCGGTAACGAACGATACCGCAAGTAACAAGCGTAATGCTGGATTTAATAGCGAGGTCGCATGGACTAAAATGTCTTGCAGATCTTGTGCAGAAAGCGAGGCAAAAGCTACTGAAGGTAGCGCGGTTACTGCAAGACTTATGCTTAAGCGTTTAACAAAGTGTTGCATGAAAAATCCCTATTTAATCATAATGCCCGAACTTGTGCGTACTAAACCATTTGCTGCATCGATTACAGCTACCGTGCCATAATCACCAACTCTATCGCCTTCAGTAACAGTGATAATTTGTCCATTGCCGCCTTTAAGCCATGCACGTCCTGGAATAATTGCGTGCACACTATAATTTGGCTCTGTACTGCTAATTGCGTGATTCTGTTTTTTGCTAGATATTTTAACATTGCCAGGCATTGTTAAATCTAAATCTTGATCTACCATAACACGCTTAACATTAGCTAAATCTTGCGATAAACCATCTACGTTTTCGCTTACAGATACTATGCGATTGTCCATGGCGCTTATTGTTTTATTTAAAGCATCCAAGGTGTTTGCCATATTGGAAATAGTGGTTTCTAGTTGATGAATATTGTTAGCATTTTCAGTCATTTCTTCTGAAATATGTTGTAACGCAGTGCGTACCTCTACAGGCACAGATTGTTGCGCGGTTTGTGCTTGTTGTTGCGCAGTATGTAATTCTTTTTGCAACTGATCAAAAGATTTTTCACCGCCGCCAGCAGGAGGTAGTGCAGCAGTTAATTCATTGTTACTTGGTTTTAATGCTTCAGCAACTTCGCCAGCAGTTTTATGATCGGCCGTTGGCGCACCAGGTGCTCCTGGTGGCGCAGGTGGAGTTTGCGCAGCGCCTGGTCCAGATGCAGGCATACCATGTGCGGGTAAAGTTGGCAATTCATGTTTTGCTGCTGTCGTGCTAGCAGTTTTTTCTTGAGTTTCTTCAGGTGGAGGTTTTGGTCCTTTAGATGCAAAGAAGCGATTGTATGCGTAGTAACCACCGCCCAAAATGCTGATTAAAACAAGTAATGAGACAATTGCGGGCGAACCTTTTGGCGCTTGCGGGCCGGGGCCTGCGCCTTGTGGGCTGGCAGGACCTGAACCTTTGTTGGCATCCACAAAATCAAATTCACTAGCAAAATCTTCATCAACTTTATCGAAATCTTCATCCGTCACGGCGGAGTACCTCCCATGGTGCTTGTGGTAGAAACAGTACTGCTACCTGCAGTTTGAGTTGTAACCGGTTGATTTTGCAATATGTTCCATAAAGCTTGACGTTGATCAGCTGTTAATGTACCAGAATTACCTAAGCCACCTGGAACGTTTGCCGCAGCGGCGCCACCTGCACCACCAGCGCCTGCAGTAGTAGCAGTGCCGGGAGGTGCTGTTGTGCCAGCGCTCGATGGCGGTGTATAAAATGTTGGATTGGTGCCATAAACTAAATCTGACGTTACCAATATGCCTAGACCAGTACCTTGTTCAATTGTAACTGTAATTGGGCGATTGTAATTTTCGCCAACAGCTTGACTCCATTTTTGTCCAACTTGCGCGATACCAGACCACAATTGTTGTTTACTGTTTTGTGCTGGAGAGCTTGTAGTAGTAGTAACACCTGCAGCGCCTTGTGAGGTAGTAGATGTGCTACCAGAACTTGCTACGGCAGTTGCATAACCTTGAATAAATGAAGACGCTAACAATGAACCCCAACGATATAAATAATGGTGATCAACGTCGCTAGCGAGTGCAGTACGTGCTGTATCTGGATCGATAGCAACAGCACTTATACCCATGCTGTTAGCTTCGCCTGGCATATTGATAGCAGTAAAACTCAAGCTAATTGTTTCTGAAGTAAGATTTGATGACATTGTGCCGAGCAATTTTGATCCCTTCAGTGAACCTGCAACGATAGTTGCCATTACTGGACCAGGTTCATCAGTATCAACCGCAGTGTCTAATACAGCGAATAAAATCGATCCGGCTTTAAGAATAACCTTGGCATCTTTTGCATCTTTCTTGGTGGCTTTACCGTCTTTGCCAATTGTGTAACCAGCTTTCGCAGCTTCTGCGGCTTCTTGTGCTTTCTTTTGTGCCCATTCACCTTGCGCAAATTGTTGTGGTGGAATTTGTGTCCACACGTCCATTGCAGTTTTACGCTCTGTATCCATTGCAGTTACTAATTCCTGAATTTTGCCTTGACGTTGTTGGCTGTACGCAGCTAATTGTTGTGCTTCTTGTTGTGAAGATAAACGCGCCGCCGCAGCAGCTTGTTCGGCTTGCTGTGCAGTTTGTGCGGCTGCGCCAGCTTGAGCAAGATTTAAATCTGAAATTGCTTTGGCAATATCTACCGATGAAAATCCAGCTTTAGTTAAAGCACCGATGATATCATTTTTAGAATAACCAGCTTTAGACATTGCAGCTGCGATTTGATCTGGCGGATAACCAGCTTTCGCCATTGCTGCTGCAACTTGATCTGCAGTGAAGCCTGATTTAGCCATAGCTTTTGCAATTTGCTCGGCAGTAAAGCCGTTTTGTTTAAGTGCAACGGCGATGTCGTTTGCCGATGTGCCACTAGCTTTTAGTGCTGCAGTAATTTGTTCGGCCGTCATGCCACTTGCTTTAAGTGCAGTAACGATATCATTTGTTGCGCAACCGTTCTTTTTTAATTCCGTTACCACTTTGCCATCATCGAAGCCTTGCTTTTTCATTTGCGCTACAGCGTCGGAGCCGCAACCATTCGCGTTACATGCTTTTTCAGCCAACAAAGCTGCAGCAATTTGATCTGTAGAAAATAGCGCGCCAATTTGTGCAGCGGTACAGCCTTCAGATTTTAATTGTAAAATTATGGCTGTAGTCTCCATGCCTTTTTTCTTTAAATCTGCTACTTCAGTGCTAGAGCATTTGCCACCAACATCGCCATACGCGGCAGTCAATTGTTTTTCAAAATCAGTGTCGCTGTAACCGGAAACATTGCCTGTTAAAGTTGGAATAAACGTCGTACCTTTTTTGGCAGCTTCTTGCGCACCGCGTACGTTGGCTTTCTCTTGTAGCTCTTGGTACTTGCGCGTAACGTCAGATCCCGGCGTCGACTTAACTTGATTTGGAACGCCAGTGGTTTTCGATGGGGCAGGTGTATCTGGTCCCGTCTTGCCTTTACCTTCGGTTTGTGAAACGGCAATTACAACACCGAAAATCAAAAAGCCAAGCACGACTAAAACCATGGTTCTGGTTTTAGTATTACCTAGCAAATTTGCGATGCGGTTTGCCATATATTACAGTCCTGATAATTCGATCTTAATGGTCTTACCATTTTGCGACGCGAGTATTAGTGGCGTTTGCACCAGCTCATAAACTCGTGTTCCATCCGGGCTAGAAATCATCGCGCTCCACGCCGGTGACAGGATAGTTAACTTAGTTCTAAACAATAACTTACCGTTGTACGCCCAAGCGCGCCCATATTCTTTAGCAACATTTAATTCTATGCTACCTGAGGGCGGTACGCCATCTAAAGCGGTCATCAACGTAGCGGAAGCACTGTTTGGCATGCTGACATCCAGGACCGCGGCTTCAGCATTTGGGCCAGTCTTTGGTACTTGGAAATCAACTCTGTAATCAACTTCCTTTTGTCCAGTTACGATTGAAATCATAATGGGTGTTTCTAAATCGCCCAATCGCACGGCCATATTGCCGGAGGCATGATCTTTCAAACTTTGAATAAACAAAGTATTAGTCTTGTTATCCCATTTAATATTGAACGTGGATGGATTGCCGAGACTATAATCTGCGACCGGCCATGATTTGCCGGTTGAATCTACAAAGACTATAGAGGTCACAAAGCCTGTTGCCAAACGAATAACCGGTGGAGTTGCGCCTGGCGATAAATCTACGGTTAAAGTCGAAGACACAGGTTGTGGTGGCGCATACGCTGGAGTGCGAATCGCTAGTTGTTCATCATCAAAATGTTTATGCATGTCTTCAATTTGCTTTGGCAGCAAAGGGAAGGTTTTGTTTAACAGTTCTTTGAAGGCCTCATCGCGTAAGGTAGTTGGTTTAAATGCCGGTTGTGCACCACTATCCGATCCTTGAGCTTGAGCCTGAGCTTGGGCTTGCGCCGCGGTTGCAGCAGGACTCGCTTTTTGCACGTCATTATAGGTAAGGTTGCTGGAACTCTGCGTGCCGCGTAAAACATCATAGATGTCGGCGCTAGCTGGTGAAGTGCCAGCTACAAGCAGAGCAAGTACTAACATATGTTTGCCGCTATGCATGATACTCCTCATCAACTATTTGAGAGATACCTATGCCTTTAGGCGCGATATCTGTTGGGACTCGAGTTACTAGAACGTTTACAACAACTTGCTGTTGAGTGCTACTAGTACTGGCGCCCTGATAATTTAATAATAATGGAATTTGAATTTTCCAGGAATAAACGTTATTCATTATGCCTTCCTGCATGATTACCGCAGTATCCATTGCAACAGCTGAGACGATCAGCTTATCCGAGATAATTTTCTTTAAACTACCGCTTTGCTTTAAGGCAAGTAAATAGTTTTGATAGCCTTCGGTCGTAAAATACTGTTGTAAAGCATCTATGTTATCTTGGTAGTGATAAAAATCAATAGTATAAGCGCTAGTGACGGCTTGGGTGATCCATTTCACTAAGGACGAGGGGGTGACGTTTGGTTCGCTTAACGGAAACACTTCCGTGCTTTTGCCCGATGGTGTATCCAAGAAGTACGTTTGTTTAGGTCGCAATAGATCAGCACCAAATGCGCCAAGTGCCGTTGCAATTGCTAGCAAAGCAAACATTTTGCTTCCGGCCAGTAAACCGGATACAGCGGGAGAAAAATTGCTTGTACTCGTTCCTTCGTTCTGTGCGCTCATGGTCAGTCAGTAAATCTCCTAAGGTAGTGATAGTATAGCCCGCTTTACCTTGCTATACCACTCCTTATATTTTAAGCTCAAAGGGATGGACTTCCTAGGCGAGATTGATAATGCCAAACATTGCTGCCGAGCTGGTAATTTTACGCAATGAATTTTATGAGCGTAGTTATAGTCAGATAAAGCAAATAGTCGTGATTTTATTACTAATCACTATTTTGCTGATTGGTTTTTGCATGCACCAAAGCAATATCTTGCGCCCTATGCCTAAGTATTTTCCTACCACCCCGGATGGAAGATTAATTTATAGTCCCCCTATAAACGAAAACCATTTGTTGCTTAGCGATCAAACGGTTGATCAAGATACGGGTGTTATTATCGGGATGCCTTCACCAACCATTTTGTATGAACAACTCAAACCATATGGCGAAAATGCGCTGATAATATATTGGGCTTCACTCGCGGTATACGACATGTTCGACTATGATTTTGTACATTATCGTATGGTGATCCAAGACGCGAGCAAATATTTTACGCCCGAAGGACATCAAAATTTTATTGAAGCGTTAGCGGCCTCTAAAAATATTGAAACAGTAAAAGCGCGTAGCGCAGTCGTAATTCCGCAAATCACTGGTGAAGTGCAATTTCTTGGAACAAGCATGATCAACGGCCATTTTGCTTGGCATTTGAAAGTTCCTGTACAATTAACTTACGCAAGCGCATCGTATAAAACATCGATTGTGCAAAACTTAATGGCAAACATGTCTATAGGCAGAGTATCTACGTTAGTTACACCGTTTTATGGAGTTTCGATTTACAGTCTAAACTTTGAAGAAGTATTGAATACTGAAGGAAAAACATGAGCACGCCTCCACCTAACGATGCTGCACAAAGTCAAACTGCTGCTACATCAAGTGAGCCGTCGCAAGTCACACGCTATACATATCGCTATCATAATGACAGCCTAAAAGCTTTGAGTGTGCTGATGTTGGGTCTAGTGGGGCTAATTGCTGCATTGGGTTTTTTTATTTTTGTGCAAATTGTTAGTAACCCACGGCCATTGCATTTTGCGTTAAATAAAAATTTACAACTTATAGATCCGGTGCCGTTAGATCAAGAAGGCATAGGTACTGCTGCATTGTTAAATTGGGTAAATGAGTTTGTAGTAAAAGCGTTTAGTTATAATTACAGTAATATACAAAAACAAGCAGGCAAGTTGGCACCATATTTTAGCGACAGTGCTTTAAAAATTTACGATGATTTATTGGCTACCGACGAAGATTTTAAGGCTGTAATTCTCAATCAATTTGTTGTTTCAGTCGTGCCTAAAACTGCACCCGAAATTTTAGTTGGTAAAGCCTTTAAAGATCGTTACGCATGGCAAATAGAAGTACCGGTCACTATTACTTTTAGCAACGCTTTATATAGAGCGCATCAAGATGTTGTATTTGACTTTTTAATCTGGCGCGTGCCAGAAACCGAATCACCATTAGGTGTAACCGTAGTCACATTCACGCATGATGTTAAAACCCGCAGTGGAATTCAGGGAATTAGGACGGGTCTATAGTTGCAAGATAAGCAGGCAGCTTTTCAACAACATGGCGTGATTAAAATTCCCGGTGTGCTAGATCCCGCAACATGCGAGTTGCTGACAAAATATGTGCGCATGAAAGCGCAAAATTTTTCTAATATTCGTAAAGGTAACGATCCACTCTCGGGAGTACATCGTGAGTACGGTGATCCAATGATGGAAACGTTATTAGATCAATTTACACCCATGATTGAAGCAGCCACAGGATTATCGTTATGGCCAACATTGTCTTTTTACTATCATTACACGCACGGTAATATATTGGCACCGCACAAAGATCGTAGTTCATGTGAAGTTGTGGCTGGATTATGTATTGGTGCAGATCCAGAATACCGTAAAAATATGGGATCGTGGCCATTGTTGATCAAAGACACTGCGCCGCTGACACTTGATTATGGGGATTTAGTAATATTTCGTGGTCATACTATGCAACATTGGCGTGAAAAATTTACCGGCGCGTGGTTTATTTCCGCGATATTTGGTTACGTAGATCAAAACGGCCCATTTAGTTTCCAAAAGTATGATCAACGCAGCGCGCTAGGTAAGAAACACGTGGGCATGTTGCGTTGGTATTTTGGCATATTCCGTGCACTACTCAGGGAAAATATCAATAATGCGGCCATCAGTAGTAGTAGCAAAAAAGGTAGATTTTTTTTCGGTAACTAAGTCATAATATAAATACGCGGTTAAGCAATAATTTATAATTAAACAAA
>DATIHV010000018.1:0-4577 GCA_035480295.1 Gammaproteobacteria bacterium | reverse complement strand
CGCGTTTAATGTTGCTGGTGATGATGTGCAAGTACGGCGGATCGAATACGTAGGGTCGGAAGTAGGGCAGCAATTGGCCGAGCAAGGCGCGGTGGCGGTGATTGTCGCGATTTTGGCGACGATGGCGTACATTGCCGTGCGGTTTGAATATCGCTTTGCGGTAGCAGCTGCCATGGCACTAGCGCATGATGCGTTGATAGTATTAGCGGTATTTGTGTTGTTCCAGATTGAATTTGATTTAGCTGCTTTGGCTGCAGTTTTAGCGGTAGTTGGCTATTCGTTAAACGACAAGATTGTAGTGTTTGATCGCGTCCGCGAAAACTTTAGATTAATGCGCGGCGGTACGCCTGAGGAAGTTATGGATGGCGCGTTAAACCAAACTTTATCGCGTACAATTATGACTTCATTTATGACAATGCTAGTCGTTTTAGCGTTGTTAATATTTGGTGGCAGCTCGCTATTTAGTTTCTCATTAGCATTGTGTGTCGGTATTGCTGTTGGCACGTATTCGTCGATATTTGTGGCGAGTGCTTTAGCGATTTTGCTAGGCTTGTCGCGTGCTGATTTATTACCTAAGCCCAAGATTGCGATCGATAATCGACCGTAAGCAGTTTGTAGCGTAGGAGGTTAATATGTCGGGTGCTGTTATGATGTTTAGTGAGCAAGCAAAAAGGCTTGCGTTTAAAATGCGTAGCTTAAACTTAGCGCATAACTTGCAACTGGTTGCAAATGAGCAATTGACGTACAGCTACGGCAAAAACCCCCAAGATTTACGCGCATTAATGAATCAACCACTGGTAGATTTATTGACAGTATTAGAACAAATGCGTGAGCGTTTACGACAAGCTGATTTAGCGCATGCTAAACGGCAAACACCTGTGCTACGCCCTTTGCATGACATTCTACCGCAGTTGCTAAACCCAGAGTCTGTGCTGACTCCACAATCGCGTACGTTAACACCAGCTTTGGACAATGTACGTAACAAGAAGAAGCAGCCACGCCCAGAGCCATCTCCGGTTAAGAAGAGCCATAAGCAAGAAAAAGAAGCGGGCAAAAAGAAAAACAAGAGTGGCGGAAAATCGCGTGCGTCTAGAAAGTTGAGCTTTTAACAAAATGATAACTTTAGCGAATTTAGCGTCAGTTTATCGTCAAGGGTGCGATCGCGATCAGCAAATCGTTGTTTTGTGTTGTATAGCAATATGTGAAGCAATGGATATAAAGCATGATTCGCCTGATTTTGTTAAGGACTTAAAGGAACGAAATCCAGACGTGCAAGACGCGGCGTTTAAGTTATTGCCTGCATTCGCCCTGAGCAAGCTCGATCCGGATTTGTTAAAACCAAATGCTGCTCGCCAAGAAGGCTATGTTGATATGGCGGCAAATATAATTAATTTTCTGGTTGCAGATTTATGTAATCGAACTGGATTTTCTGGGGATGTGAGTTATGTTTATGGTATGCAAAAGTATGATGAATACATGCTGGAAGATGATGATGAGTTCCTAAAAAACCTTATTGATACAACACTAGATCCAGTTTTGCTGCAGACTGGCTATAAAACTGGCGCAAAAAAAGGTCCGAATCGACCACCTAGCCTGGCTAGTGGTGGTTAGCATCTTCATGATGTTATGGCATCAGGTTCAGCCTTGGCGGATTGCTGCCGCGAGCGTTTGGTAAATAACTATGAGTTGTTGTGACGTGGCAAAAATACCATTCGAATGTCTCGCAGCTAGATCAGGGTTGTCGGGGTATTCGTGAGTTATATGGTTTCTTGTTTCACGCAATTGATCCCAAACTTCATCACTCTCAATAATATTAAATTTTTCAAGTAAATGGATCTTGTCGAGCATAAATAAGCCATCAACTGGCTGCGCTTGGTTTTGCAAGAACAAATCGATGACCTTCTTGCCAAGCAGATCTTGTAATTTTGCGAAGCGATTGGTCATCATCTCCAAAGTTAATAGATCGATTTTCTCCATGTGCTCAATAAAATTTTTGTCAAAAGGATATTTCCTTGCCAAATCGTCTAGCGCTTCTTGTAGCCTAGCTGCGTGAATATCTGCTATTTTTAAAATGCCATCCGTTTCTTCATCAATCATATTAATTGAACTCCACTTTTAATGGCTACATTATATATTGCTAATTGCAATGGATCATTCACAAATTTCACTACTACGTCTATGCGTTGTTCCCCAATTGCGTCCCACATTGAAATCACAAATTTGCTTTTTTGCTTGTAAATTAGATCCGTGTCGTTTTCTTTGGTTTCAACATACAAATCTATATCGCCACCGCGTGCTTTTAAATCCACACGCGAACCAAAAATCCATAAATGATCTGTCTCGGCAAAGGTTTCTTTAAAACAACGCACGATTGCATCTAAATCTGCCGGTTTTAAACGGACCTTGTGGTATATATCAGGCGCTAGCAAGTTTTCCATGTTAGTAAGCTATCAACGGTTGCAGTGGCATCAGTTAGTATACATTTTAGGGCATTTTCATGCTACTATTATGGCTCTGAAATTAGCTGCTTACCTAGGTTTCTTATGCACCCATATTTAAACACCGCCATAAAAGCTGCACGTAGTGCCGGGCAAATTATTGCCCGTTCAGTTGATCGTATCGATCGGCTGGAAATTGGTACTAAAAAAACTGCTAATGATTTAGTAACCAGTGTTGATCGCGCCGCAGAAGCAGAAATTATCAGCATAATTAAAAAAGCCTATCCAGATCACGGAATTTTAGGCGAAGAAACCGGTGCCACTCCTGGGACTAATATTAATCAGGTAGTGTGGATTATTGATCCGTTAGATGGCACCTTAAACTTTGTGCACGGCATTCCGCAATTTGCAGTGTCTATAGGTGTGCAAATGCGCGGGGTGATGGAGCATGGTGTTGTTTATAATCCAATCAGTGACGAGCTTTTTACGGCCACAAAAGGATCTGGTGCACAATTAAATGATCGCCGTATTCGTGTATCGGAATGTAAAAATATTGGTACGGCTTTAATTGGTACTGGTTTTGCCTTCAGATTAAGTGGTGATCCCATTGATCTTGCAATCAAGCGCGTGCACGATGTAATGGCGCAGTGCGGAGATGTGCGCCGTATGGGCTCTGCTGCATTAGATCTAGCTTTTGTAGCTGCTGGACGCATGGATGGGTACTGGGAAACAGGTCTCAATCCATGGGATGTAGCTGCTGGTGGTTTGTTGGTGCGCGAGGCTGGTGGCTTTGTTACAGATTTTGCTGGCACGGATAAGTATTTGGATAGCCGCAGCGTTGTGGCAGGCACGCCAAAGATTTTTCCTACGCTGTTGGATTTAGTAAAGTAGTTATAGCTTATCTTTAAACGAAAAACTCTCGCCGCACCCGCAAGACTTTACGACATTTGGATTATTGTACTGCAATAATGAATTCACGCCCTGTTTGACGTAATCAATTTCGGTGCCGTGTAAAACTGGCATAAATTTACCATCAATTAAAATCTGTATTCCATCGAATTCAAATACATGATCTGCCTCTTCTTTGCTGTCTGCAAAATCGATCACATACCCAAAACCCGTGCAACCGTAATCACGTAAACCGATACGAATACCTAATGTACCATCGGGACCGGTGGCTAGGTGCTCTTGTAAATATTGCTGTGCAGCAGCCGTTAGGGTGATCATTAATTAGTTGCTCTACTTAATTAAGGCGTAATAATAAGTATATCTTAGCAAAACATGTGACCGGCTTCTACACTATATATTGGGAAAGTACAGATCTAGGGACTAAATATGAATCCTAAAATGACATCCAAAGAAGCTGCCGCGCTGTTAGGCATTTCGCCACGCCAAGTACATAAACGATTAGTTGCTGCTGAATTACCGTTTATGCGTAACGGCAGCACGATTTATTTTGGTTATCCTACCGCACGCCAATTGTTTAGGCTTAACGTAAAACCGCAGGCGATTTCGTTTCAAATCGTCAAAGGCGGGACGGGTAAAACCTCGTTAGCATGTGCTGTAGCAGTGCGCGCAAATTTGTATGGATTACGGGTTTTATGCATAGACTTGGATCAACAAGGTAATCTCACTAACTCATTTGGGGTGGATGCTGAATCACTTCCCGTCATGATCGACATTTTAGCTGAAGGCTATACCTACGAAGAAGCTATTACTCGCGTATACCCTGGCATGGATGTCTTGGCAAGCCGTATAGAGAATGCGTTATTGGATGATGTTATTAAATTAAAACGTTTGAAACTAGATCAAGTGTACAAAATCCCGTTCGCAGCTTTAAAAGAAAAGTATGATTTAATTGTTATAGATTGTCCGCCGAATTTGGGACAATCGGTTGCAGCTGTAACGCTAGCGGTTGATCAAGTAATTGCCCCGGTAATTCCAGAAAGTTATGCATTGTCGGGTTTAAAAGCCACGCGTAATGCAATTCGTGAACTTGAAGAAAATTACAAAACCAAAATTTCACTCGCAGTAGCAGTAAATAAACATGATCCACGCGCAGTGCTGTCGCAAGAAGCGCGACAATTGCTGATTGGTTATCCGGTAATACATAACGCTAGCGAGTTTCCTGAGTCTATT
>DATIHV010000017.1:0-4087 GCA_035480295.1 Gammaproteobacteria bacterium | reverse complement strand
CAGCTGGTATAGTACTGGGCTACTTCCCCGGTGAAAACATATTTATCTCTGCAGTTGATCCAGACAACTGGGACAAATTGTGGGTTAAATTTCAAGGAGCTCCTGACGGTACAATTCGCGATTGCAACGATCTATATGGTGTGACCGGCACAGCAATTAAAGTGCGCTTTTATTCACGCACGACATCTGCTGCAGATGGTACACCATCAACTGCTTACTATTGCGAACGCCAAAATAACAATACAACCTATACATATTCGGATGTGCCTAGCGGTACGGTTATAATTCCGTCAACAGTATTTAGCCAGGCAATGATACGTTGTGGCGAAGATATTTCCATTTACAACTATGTTAATCGCTGGGTATTTTGCACCGACGTTATAGATCGCACTAAGGTGTATGCTATACGCGTTGCGTTCCTATTGCATTCGCGCGATCCAGTTCGTGCGTCAAATGTAACGCAATCGTTCTACGTTTTTAATCAAACCATTTCGTATACCGATAAATATCTGCATCGTTTATACTTTTTCACGGTTCTTTTACCCTATGCGCCGAATGTTACAAAAATGTTTCAATGGCTCTCATAGACTTATGGTCGGAGTTAATCCCATAATGGATAGGTTTGTAAGTTGATCGCACCAGGGAAAAATTGCTGCGCAGTGTGGTTGAAAAAACCACTGTCATGCGACACATAGAATGTTAACTGCGCGTTGTTCCCTGGATTGCGCAAATTACGTGCGTCTAATTGCTCTGCGATTACATTGGAAATTAATTGCGCCGAATCTAAAACTTCGATCTTATGTGCGAAGAAATCACTTACTTGTTGTTTGATCAACGGATAATGCGTGCAGCCTAAAATTAAAGCTGATATGTTTTGCATATTTGGATCAGTTAAGTAATGCTCTATGATCTGTCGTGCGGCATCAGTATTGCTGAAACCTTCTTCAATTAAAGGCACCAAAAGAGGAGTGGCCAAAGATTGCAAATTGATCGTATCTGATAGTTTGCTGAGTCGATTAGCATAGGCCCCAGATTTTATAGTTTGCTTAGTGCCTATCAAACCAATAGTTTTGTTTTGATGTTTGGCAACGACGTGTGCGATTACCGGATCTATTACATTAAATAGCAGTGCATGATCTTTTACTACATGTTTGACTGCTTCGTATGCCGCCGCTGAAGCGGTATTACAGGCTACTACTATGACTTTGCATTTCTGCTCAAGCAATGTTTCACTAATACGCGATGCATAATGTTGGATCGCAGAAGCGGATTGACTGCCCCACGGTGTGTGTGCAGTATCGCCGAAGTAAATAATACTTTCATTTGGTAGTTGTTGATGAATGGCCTTGGCTACGGTTAACCCGCCAATACCGCTATCGAAGATCCCAATTGGCTGCGTTGCGAGCATTGTTCTATTTCTCGTGTAAGATATTTGCTATTCGATCAATTGTAACAAAAAAATCGCCAAAAAACTTTGCATTTTGGTCAAATTATTACGACAATGAAATACGAGGGAGCTACACGTTTTCATTTTCGAATAAGGTGACATACTATGTGGCATTTGCGAACCAGACAAGGAACATTCTGGGTTATTGAATCACCAAACACGCATAAATACGTGTTAGGTGTAAATAATGACGAACTTGGTCAATATGACGATGCGGATTCTGCAGCTAAAGACGTCCACGATCAAGCTACTGGGTACTACCTATGGGACTGTCAGTCTCATGTCCGCGCGCCGGATCATGTGTCTAATTGGGCACAGGGTGAGCCAGATAATTGGGAAGAGGCCTAGTCTGCCTCTTCATCCTGATCTATAGAGTACAGTGCAAGAAAATCTTGCCCAGCCGGGTAGCATTTCCTCGCACTGTTTAGACCTCCCGCACTTGCGGTAAAAGCCGTACTCAGCTATTATACCAGCCTTGCATTATATCAATAGAGCAACTTATAAGTTGAGGTTCTAACTATGAAAGCTGATATCCACCCAGCATACCATCCGATTACGGTTAAATGTTCCTGTGGCTATGAATTTGTCACTGGTTCTGCCCTGCAAGACGATTCTTTGAATATCGAAGTCTGCAGCAATTGTCACCCATTCTTTACCGGTAAGCAAAAAGTTATTGATACCGCAGGGATGGTAGATAGCTACAATCGTCGCTTTAGCAAATTGGGCCAAAAAAAGCCTGGCGCTGAGCCTGCTAAAGAGCCAAAACTTGGCACTGTGAAAAAGGACAAAAAATAAGGCGAGTCGAATGTTCGATGACTTGAAGAAATCTGCTTTGGATTATCATGAACATCCAAAGCCAGGGAAGATCAGCACGCAGATAACCAAACCTACCGAAACTCAAAAAGATTTAGCATTAGCATATACGCCTGGTGTCGCCGAACCAGTGCGTGCTATTGCTGTAAATCCTGATGATGCATACAAATACACATCTAAAGGTAATTTAGTAGCAGTTATTACCGATGGCACGGCAGTATTGGGTTTAGGTAATGTTGGCCCTTTAGCAAGTAAACCAGTAATGGAAGGTAAGGCGGTATTATTTAAACGCTTTGCAGACATTGATGTGTTTGATATTGAAGTCGATTCTTCTTCGCCAGAAACTTTTATAAATACCGTAGCAAATATTGCACCAACATTCGGTGGAATTAATTTAGAAGATATTAAAGCACCTGAGTGTTTTGAAATTGAACATGCGTTGCGTAAACGCTTAAATATCCCTGTATTTCATGATGATCAACATGGCACTGCAGTTATAATTGCTGCTGGATTGTTAAATGCTTTGGAGTTGCAATGCAAAAAACTTTCCGAGATCACTTTAGTGTGTTTAGGCGCTGGTGCCGCAGGCTGTTCAAGCATGCGCTTGTTAACATCTCTTGGTTTGCGCAAAGATCATATTTTTATGATCGATCGCCAAGGCGTCATTCATACTGGCAGACATGATTTGAATCCGTACAAGTTTGCATTTGCAAATGAAACAGACAAACGTACTTTAGCAGATGCATGCAAAGATGCTGACGTATTCGTTGGTGTTTCAGGTCCAGATTTATTCACTGCAGATATGTTAAAGTCTATGGCATCTAAGCCAATTGTTTTTGCGTTATCAAATCCAGATCCAGAAATTTCTCCCGAATTAGCATTAAAAACGCGTGATGATTTAATTCTCGCCACGGGACGTAGTGATTTTCCAAATCAAATTAACAACGTATTGTGTTTCCCGTATATATTTCGCGGTGCCTTGGATGTACGCGCCACGGTTATTAATCAAGATATGATGATTGCGGCGGTACACGCTATCAAAGACCTAGCACGTCAGCCTGTTCCAGAATCAGTATTAGCTGTATGTCACGATACCTCTGCGTTATCTTTTGGTCCGAACTACATTATCCCTAAACCGCAAGATCCTAGATTATTAAAGGTAGTCCCGCCAGCAGTAGCGAAGGCGGCAATCAATAGTAAGGTTGCTATGCTGGGATGGCCTGCACATTATCCCACGTTACACACGATCTAATCTATATTTAACTTTAAGTAGACCTTCCAAATCTCCTGACAGGGGCATGATATGGCTCGTAAAAAGCTCGCACTAGTCGGCGCTGGTAATATAGGCGGTACTCTTGCACATTTAGCGCTCTTAAAACGCCTGGGCGATGTTGTGCTATTCGACATTAACGGCGGCATAGCACGTGGCAAGGCATTAGATATATCTCAATGCGGGCCGATTGAACACATTGATTGCACCTTAACGGGTACTAATGAATACAAAGATATAGCTGGCGCAGATATAGTTATAGTTACTGCGGGTTTGCCGCGTTCCCCGGGTATGAGTCGCGATGATTTGCTAGAAACGAATGCCAAAGTAATGAAAGAAGTTGGCGCCGGGATTAAACAATATTGCCCGCAAGCTTTTGTGATCTGCATAACCAATCCGTTAGATGTAATGGTTAGTGTATTGCAAAAATGCTCCGGCATTGCTGATCACAAAATAATTGGCATGGCGGGGGTGCTAGATTCAGCGCGTTTTAGAACCTTTTTAGCTTGGGAATTTGGTGTATCGGTAGATCAAGTACAAGCATATGTGCTTGGTGG
>DATIHV010000016.1:0-4146 GCA_035480295.1 Gammaproteobacteria bacterium | reverse complement strand
AAGCTTTACGCTACATGGAGTTTGGCATGGACGCGATACCAATTCAGCAAGGAGTGCTAAATACTAGCCCCGAAGTCCTACATTCTGCCGTGAAACAAAATCTGCAGTTTTATTTACAAAAAATTAATGCACTTGAACAACAAAATCAGGATCAGCAGCTCACTAAAACTATTACCGACGCCTATGATTTCCTAAACGCCTTAGCAGAAATTTCTCCAACTTGTAAACAAAAACTTGCCACTACTGCTAACAACGTCGCTAATCTCAAACATCTACTTGCCGATCTAACCCATAGCGACGAAGCTATGCTGCAATTAGAACTCACACACATGTTACAACTGGCGCATGATCAGACTAAGGCGCAACAGCTAAAAATGTCCCAACAATTAAAAGCTGCGTTAGCCGAGCAAGCTAATGCTGCTGATAAAATTGTTGCTGCACGCAGCGATAAAGCGCCTTTTGATTATTTAAGTTCTGTTGGTTTATTAGTCGAACTAATGATGCGCAAGAAATACATTGTGCCCAAAGATGAAGAGCATTATGCTTTAGGGTTTGATTTTCATGGTTCTGATAAAAATGAATATGAACAACATCTACGTAATCAACATGGTGGGGATAAAGTATTTCCGAATGCGCCGGTATTAAAACAATGAGATCCCGGCTTCTGTCATCGAGATCTCGGCTTCTGTCATCCCCGAAAATGCTCTGCATTTATCGGGGATCTCTCGCTATTATTCGTCCTTCTTATTCACGCCAAGCTTATCCAATCCCTTCTTAAGCCCTGCAAACTTGTTGGCGCCGCGCAGCGCTCCTGCGCTACCAGCACCACCAGCCTTGCCACCAATTTCTTCCATGCCTTTACCAACGGCTTGCGACGTTTTCTCGGCAGCGCCTTTAGCTTCGCCAACTGCGCCAGTTTCCGTATGCTCTGGACCACCACCGATCCAACGTAGAATTTTATCCGGTACGGCATTAATTAAAGAAAAACTGGTATTTGTTATTGCGATGATAAATGTTGTATACACTGAAATAACGACAAAGGTAGAAAACATCGAATGCACGCTCATAGAACCGGCAACCGTATTAAATACTGCCCCCATGCCAAAATTAATCAACACTACAATGGCTTTATAAACACGCCCAGCGAGTATAAATCCAAAAATCATTAACATTGGACGCAAAAAGATATTCGCCAGAATTTGTAATGCATGCGTTAGCTTGCCTAATTCATCTGCAGCCGGAACTACAACGCCTAAGGCAATAATCGGCCCCGCAATTATTGCTTCTACTACGGTCAACATCCACCCCAACGCGCCCATGGTAAACATCATAAAAGGAATAAGTGGAACGTACACAGCGAGCATTGCACCCATAGCCCACATTACTGCAAATAGTGGCAATAATAACGCGTATATGGCTAATATGACCAGAACCATAACCGCAGCGTAATCGCCAAGTCTTGGACCTTGTATACCTGCCTCCTCATCTGGTATAGGTACAAGTAAAGCCGTGATTAATGCTAGAGTCACAACTGCAAAAAACGAAGTCTCAATACCCACCATGATTTTATTGCCAAACACTGCTTGGTTGATTAAAGGATCGCCTGTATTATTTTGAAATAAATTCTCCATATCCGTTGCTGCTTGAGCGTTGTAGCTAGATGCAGCGGATAATGCCTCGTTAGCTGTACCAGAGCCTTGACCACCTTGGGTACTAAATAGCGAAGTAGACTTCTTGGTTACATCCTCAGTGTAATATACGCACGACATACCTAAATCGGTAGCAATCGCTTTCATATCCTTTGGGGTTACACCGTTACTGCTTAGATTCCCGCCGTAGCCTTCTGAAAAACCAGTTGTTTTACAATCTGGTCCGCAACACTGTGGTATGCTAGGGTCGCCACAAGTTTGTGACGTTGGGTCACAACTCGCATACACAGAATCTTTAATAGCATCAAATTTTGACGCACTAGGGAAAATCTTACTTGCGGTCAGTGTTTGATTAAACACAAAATAGAATGCACCTGCGGAAATCCAACCGTTTTCTTCGCCTTTTGTGATTGTGCTTTGTAAATCTGTAATGTCACCAATTCCGGGACCAGAAACATTGTTGCCTAGAGTAGGAATAACTAGACTTGACATCATATTTTGGTATGCGGTTGCAGCTTGGTTAACGGCTCCTGGGGGAGGAACGTTTGTTGATGTATCGCCTGTCGATAGACGTTCTGCATAGGTTCCGTCAGCAAGTCCTTGAGAAATGGGCTGTAAGGCCGTTAGCATATTGCTAATTGCATTTAATTTTGTGTAGTAGATTTTTTTCGCGGCGTCTTTTAAGTCAGCATCTGATGGATGTTGTGGTGTGTTACCTATTGTAAAATCGCTAGTGCACGCGGTTCCTACAACGTTAAGTGATCCACAAATTACCATGCCTGTTGGATCGCTAGGATCATTAACTCCAAAATAACTAGTACCACGCATTTGTGCATACCTATCTCCACTCGTGCACCTGCCAACAGGGAATGCATCTCCAATTATAGGATCGTCGGTTGTTTTTACCTTTGCAAAGTTTGTTACAAGTGCGCCATTATGTGACATCCAGTTGCCGTTGCCATTATTTGCATTGGCATTTTCTGTGTTTGTGGTAGCTTGTCTATAAACACCTGACATGCATGTTTGTGCATTCAGCAGAGATTGTGCTAAATCTTGCCCAGTCTTATATAAGGTCGGATCTGTTACCTGCGTTCCTGCGGACACGCTGACGCCTTGCGCTAAACCATCCAGTGCAATGTTCCACAACGAATCTGCAGCACCGATACCTTGAATAATGATCCACATAACTGTTACCTGGATCATGGAATAACCGGAAGCGGGGGCGGGTACCATGAGTGCCATACCCGCTACAGAGCGCATGGGGATCCAAATCGCGGACCAGTTTTTACCCATTGGGGTGCCTTCATGCGCGGTATTAATTACCGATAAAATTCCTGCATAAGAAACGATTATCGTACCGGTTACTACTATGATGAAATTAAACTTTTCCATTATATCGGCAAGCACGGGGTTTGGTTGGCCGCCCAATGGAATGCTACCGATGTTCGAGCCGAATATAACACCTAATAAATTTACGGATTGATCTGTAGGAGGAGGGGTAAAGGGACCTGCTAATAGTTCAGGGGCTATTAATAGTAGTAATAAGCAATACAGCAGCTGTGTCATAGCAATCCCTTGTTTCAGCGCTAATTTTGATCTAAAAACCATTCCCTAATAGTACAGCCTAACTTTCTATGTTTAATTTGATATAACCAAAAGTGATAACGAAAAGCATTAACTAGCGCAAATACAGTTACGCCAAAGCCCATGATAAATCCCATGATATTTTTGAATGCAAAAGCAATGTAAATGCTGTAAGAAAAAATTGCGATGGCAAGCAAAATGTAAACAATAAAAAGGCGCATAAATTCTTTGCGTCGTTCTTGTAGTTGTTCCTCAGTGAGGTTTAAGCGCCGTAAAGCTTCTTCAAAAGTTTCTTCATAATCGGCTTGCTCTGGAGTAAAAATGGCTTGGCCCATTTTGATCATGTCTTTAGACGAGCTTTTGAGTTGTTGCAAACCCATCCACTTGTCCACTCTGAAGTTAAATATTGTGCCGCCTACACTTTTTGCGCGCGAGAAAAAACCCATAAAATCCTCAACTTATCACGTGAATACACATCTCTAAATTATATAACATTTGGCATACCATGCTTGACCTATCCTGGTGGGGCTTCACCGCCGCCACCACCGCCGCCACCACCGCCGTCTGGGGGTGGAGGGGGTGGAGGAGGGGGTGGCGGTGGCTCTTCATTTAGTCCACCGTGGATAATAGGTCCATCATCGCCACCGCCGCCGACTTCACCGCCATCCCCACCGCCACCTTCTTCGTCGTTTTCCCCCTCTTCTTCAGGAATGTTTTCTAGTTGTTCGGGAAGTGGCGGGAATTCTGCTTCGTCCTCAGCGTCATTTGCTTCTGCTTCTTCACCGCCTTCAGCTCCTTCTCCGCCTTCTTCTCCGCCTCCACCTGGTCTATTAGCTGGTCCTATCCTGCCTCCCTCGACACCATACTCGCCCCCAGTGCCCGCACCTGCACCTTTCTGCGGTTTATTAACTCC
>DATIHV010000015.1:0-2349 GCA_035480295.1 Gammaproteobacteria bacterium | reverse complement strand
CTATGTCGCGTCTGCTATATTGATCCACACCCGCACGTGACATGGCAAGATCTAAGGCATGCAACATGCGGTTCTCTACCGCTGGTGCTGACACCATGGCATAGGCAGTCGCTCCAGCCAATGCAATAGGTGGCGCTGCCATAACACCAGCTACCGATGCTATCGCAAGAGCATCTTGATGCCGTGCTGTAATTCCTTGTATTTCTGAACTAATTTTTCTTGAGACTGATCCAAAAACGACTCCTGCACTTCCTACAAAATCTTTAACTGCCGAATCCTCACCATTTACAGCACGTTGCGCACGTGCAATCAGCATTTCATTAAATGCCAAATTGTCTTTTATAGTATTTATTTGATTGTCCAGATCTTGTATCGCATAACTACGCATTTCAATATGCAGATTCGTTAACTTTCTAGAGCGGGCAAATACTTTTGCACCGATGGTTTCCTCTAAATCAGCTGCAGCTAATGCTGCTGCGCTGCTACGTAAAAATCCTGTTTGCGTACTTAGCTCATCTGTCGCAGCCGCATAATTATCGGCAGCTTCTTCATGCCCTGATATTAAACGCTGATATTTTTGTTGCGTGGCCTCAAATTTATCTTTAAATTCACGAGCCTTGAAATCGTGCGCGGAGATCGCATACGGATCGGCAATTATTTTGCTTCTTTGCAAGTCTAACGCCTTCATACGTTTTATTTGCAGACCGTTTGCATCCGCTAACCATTGTGTACGCCTATCATTTTGCAAATTATACACTCGTTGCAAATACTGCAACTTACCCTTTACATGTGCAAACTTCTGCTCCATTTCTTCTATAACATCTTCCATGTCCTTAATCACGTAACTTCGCATGTTTTCGTACAACATGTTTACTACATATTGATTTGCGGAAACCCGCATTCCCAAAAGCCTTAACTCGGTGTTGTTCTGGCCGCTTGCTTTAGAGGATGCTAAGGCTTGCTCCTCATGATATTTAGCATGTAATTGTTTATACTCCTTGCAACCCTGTTTGTATTCCTGCCTATTTTTTTCAAACATTTTCTTGTGCGATTCAAAATTAAACTTATGTTCAGTGAAATGCTTTGTTTCTTGGGCTTGTTTTTTCAACACATAGACCATAGTGATATCTATATCTAGATGATCATGTTGCTTCTTTAACGCGGCTATTTCATCGCGAAGAAATTTATCTGTCAGTGGCATTGGTTCCGTGGCTGGCATAGCTTGAACAGGAGTTTGTAATATTGTTTGCGTAGTGTCAGTTGCTACCACATCTAAGTGTTGCTTTAGCCTGTTTGGTGCCACATTATCTGCAATAGGCAGAATTTTTATTGCATTGGTAGGCACCTTAGCTGGCAATGTGGAAACTTGCGGTGCATTGGTATCTCCTGAATTTGTCGCCGACGCTTTACCTTGTGTAATAGGGGCTTTTGATTTTACTGTCGCCGTATGTGGGTCATTCGCAATCCTTGGCATGCTTGGTGTTGCTGAAAGCCGCTTTTGTGCCTTGGCTGCAGATTTTGCTAAATCGTCTATGTTCACACTTTCTTTCTTATGCTGCGGTATATCCATGAAGCTCATTGTAGCTTGTGGAATAATCGGCGCAGTGATTTGCAATTGGCCATCATTCTGTATTATTACTGCTTTTTTATACTCGCTGTCTGTAAGGCGTCTTGCGCCTGCAGATTGATTTGAATTGCTAGAAGTATCAGATCCACATGTATCTTGTTTAGCATCTGATGATGATCCAGAATTGCTGTTGCCAGGCTCAGACTTCGTTGTGCCTGATGGTGCGCTATCCCAATTTGCTATTGCAAGACTACCAGTGACGGAATTTTGCGCATTAGACCCGGTTGTAAAAGTCACACTGCCAGTTGTACCCGTAGGCCCAACATTACCGCGCACACCTGCTCCTAGCGATGGACCTTCAGAATTTGCTATGCGTCTGCATTGTGCATCGCAAATCGCTTTGATCTGCGCAATATTTTCACGATGTTCATCAGCAAGTTGCAATCTCATATTTTGATAATGTTGTACAATTGCTTGTTTCTGATCAGTTAGTGACAGCGTGTTCTGGTTATTGCTTAACGATCTGCCACCACTTCTATCTGCCAATGCACGAAAATTATTATGCTGCACACATGCAAATAGATCCGCCTGCTGCTGTGCATCCAATATCATTAAATCCGCTTTATGTTGTGCTTCGGCATTTTCTTCTAATGCCTTGCTCATTCTCTGTACCTCTTTTTTGTCCCAATACTTTGACAATGCATCTAAACCAAAAGCAGCTGTTCCTAGAATAGCCCCGACTCCCATTGCCACTGGTTCCAAACTAGCCGTTGCAACAGCTG
>DATIHV010000014.1:0-3334 GCA_035480295.1 Gammaproteobacteria bacterium | reverse complement strand
ATTTTTAAAGAATGGCACTAGTAAGCTAGTTTCGGCGGTGGTTTGTGCTATTGCGTATAAACCTGTTGCGGCGATCAAACCACACACTGATTGCGCTAAATATTTTGATCTACGCGGCAAGCCACGCGGATGTTTTAGAATTAATTTTAAATAATCGTCGTACCAACCAACCATGCCTATAGATAACAATACACCTAAGACTATCCAAACATAAATATTGCTTAAGTTGCTCCACAACAAGGAAGTTAAAGTAATGGACATTAGAATCAACACGCCACCCATAGTCGGGGTGCCGGTTTTAGACAAGTGGCTCTTTGGGCCGTCATCACGTACCACTTGGCCGATCTGCGCCTTGGCCAGCCAGCGTATTATATACGGACCAAGAATTACCGCTATACATAGCGAAGTTAAGGTTGCAAAGACCGCGCGCAAAGTTATGTAATGAAACACCCCTAGTGCGTGGTAGTATTCTTGTAAATAAGTGCTAAGCCAATATAACATTTTCTGTCCTAAATAATCGCATTCACAACTTCGTTCATGCGCATGCCGTGTGATCCCTTCACTAATACTACTATACCTGGATTAAGCATAGCTGTTAAATCCTCAATCAACCTGTCTTTGTCAGCATAAAACGCTGCATCGTTACCAAATTCTTCAGCCGCATGTTGCGCGTACTTGCCAAAAGCTAATAACTTGTTGATGCCAGCGGCCTTGGCTTGCTGGCCTAGTGTTTTATGGCGTTCGGCACTAAGTGGGCCTAATTCCAACATATCGCCGATCACCATAATTTTGGTGCCAGCCTGTTTTGACAAAACATCGACCGCACATGCCATTGCAACTGGATTAGCATTATAACTATCATCTATAACTTTTGCACCATTCTTACCGGCTTTTATTTCCATACGCCGCGTCACAGTTACAAAGCTTTCCAACCCGCCTTTGATGTCTTCTAGACTAACATCCAAAGCACGTGCTGCAGCAGCTGCTGCCAACGCATTCATCACATTATGTAGACCAATTAATGGTAATAAAATTTGAATAGTACCAATGTCGGTTACCAGTTCCATTTTAATGCGGTGATGTTCTTCTACTATATAAGCACAGGTTATATCCGCGCTATGCTCTAAACCAAAAGTTATAACTTGCTGATTTTTTAAGGAACTAAGCCAGTATGGCGCATATGCATCGTCAACGTTTATTATTGCTGTGCCATTGAGTTGTAAGCAGGTGTAAATTTCACCTTTGGTTGCAGCAATCGTGTCGACGTCGCCAAAAGTTTCGGTATGCGCTGGTGCAACGTTATTGACTAAAGTTACTTGCGGGTTAACAATTTCCATTAAGTATTTAATGTCGCCAGGTTTTCTAGCGCCCATTTCTAACACAGCGTATTGGTGCTGTGGCGTTAATTGCAATAATGTTCTTGGTAAACCAATTTCATTATTAAAACTACCAGCAGGCGACAACACATTGCCAACTTGGCGCAATATCGCTGCAATCATACTTTGTACGCTGGTTTTACCACAGCTGCCAGTGACCGCAACCATTGGAATGTTAAATTTAGCACGATGCATGGCAGCTATTTGACCATATGCGCGCAATGTATCTGCGACTTGAATTACCGCTACATTGCTTGCAACATCACAAGCTTTGCTTACGAGCACGCCAGTAGCACCGCGTTGCAATGCTTCGCTTACATACTCATGACCATCAAAATTCGCACCCTTAATGGCAATAAATAATGCGCCTGGTTGCAAGTCTCGCGAATCGGTAGATATTGATGTGAAAACAGCGTCAGTGCCTTGCAGTGGCACATTTAAATAATTACATATATCAGAGCATTGCATTTGCATTTTTAGCCTCTATTTAATAGATCCCGGCTCGCGTAACACGCGTCCGGGATGACGTAGTGTATCGTGAGCAACTTGTTGATCGGAAAAAGGATAAACTGTGGTGCCGATTATTTGATAATCTTCATGTCCCTTACCGGCAATTAATATTATGTCTCCATACTTAGCTTTGGCGATCGTTTGCTTAATAGCTGCGGCACGATCTAATTCTATGCTGATATGCGGGCCTAATTCAGTATTGGCCAGCATGTCGGCAACAATTTGTTGTGCATCTTCGGTGCGTGGATTGTCGCGCGTAATAATGATTTGATCGCTATGCGCAACTACAGCTTCCATCATTAACGGACGTTTTTTGCGATCGCGATCACCCCCGCAACCAAATACACAATACAAAGTATTAGGCTTGTATTCACGCAATGTTTGTAAGGCTTTAATTAATGCATCCGGCGTATGCGCATAATCGACGACCACTTTGGGTGCGGCAGCATCTTCGGCGGTAATCAATTCCATTCTACCCAACACTGGCTTAAGCTGTTGCGCAGCTTGTAAGATTTGCGCTAAAGACATGCCCTGCAATGCACAACATGCGAGTGCCGCTAATACATTACTCACATTAAAACGCCCAATTAAATTAGTACGCAATACACCACTGCCCCAAGGCGTGTGCACAATGTCGCCAATCAGATAAACATCGGCGGCATCATTGCTTAAGGAGTATGTTATGACTGTGGTTTGCGGCGGGATCAGATTTAATAGCTGTTGCCCATACATGTCATCAATATTGATCACCGCGTGTTTAAGCGCAAAATCCGTAAACAGTTTGCATTTCGCAGCAAAATAATCTTGCATGTCTTTATGATAATCTAAATGATCTTGCGACAGATTGGTGAAGATACCAGTTTCGATTTGCGTGCGCATCAAGCGTGCTTGATCTAAACCTTGTGACGAAACTTCCATAGTTACATATTGCGCACCTTGTTGCACAAACTGCTGCAATTGATGCTGTATAGTGCAACAATCACTTGTAGTTAAAGGCGATGGAATTAAATCTGGATAAACACCATTACCTAAAGTTCCCATCACACCAGATTTTAAATTAACTGCAGCTAACAATTGCGCGATATAGTGAGCAGTGGAAGTTTTACCATTGGTGCCGGTAACGCCAAGTACGTTTAGCTGTTGCGATGGATGTGCATAATAAGTTGCAGCCAATTCAGGGACCAGATCTATTAAATTATCTACGGCGATACATGGTACTTTGCCATTGTCGTGTATGACACAACCTGCCGGCTCATAAAAAATTGCGGCGGCGCCGTTGGCAATGGCTTGCGCGATATATTGCCGCCCATCAGTTGTTTTACCAGGCACAGCAATAAATATATCGCCGGGCTGGATCAGCCGGCTGTCAATACGCATATTTTTGAGTTGTTTATTATCGTTTAAAAATTCGTAGATTGCAGTGTTAATATTTCTTTCCCGGATTGCTA
>DATIHV010000013.1:0-2095 GCA_035480295.1 Gammaproteobacteria bacterium | reverse complement strand
TATAAATTCTGGACAAAACTTGGGGGTGGACGATGTGTTATATTCCGGCACTGTCGCAGCTGCGATGGAAGGTAGGTTCTTAGGATTTCCGGCAATTGCGGTGTCACTAGCTGGTGAACACACATTGTATGAAACTGCTGGCAGAGTTGTGCAAGTATTAGTGCAACATTTAATGCGTCATCCATTACCGAACGATACGATATTAAACGTTAACGTGCCGAATGTACCGTTTTCAGAAATTCGTGGATATCGAGTTACACGTTTAGGCCGTCGCAAGCCTGCCGGGAACATGATCGAAGCCAAAGATCCACTTGGCCAAACAATTTATTGGGTAGGGCAGCTTGGGCAAGAGCATGATGCTGGTCCTGAAACGGATTTTCATGCAGTGCGCAATAATTATGTATCTATAACTCCATTAGAAACAGATTTAACAAGTTATAAAATAATGGAAGATTTAGAGTTTTGGTCAAACAACATTAGTTCTGAAGGAAGTAAATAATGCGTTGGATGGTTAAGTTGTATGATCAAGCGTTAGAATGGTCGCGCCACAAACACGCACCGGGTTATCTTGCCGCGGTAAGTTTTGTTGATTCGTCGGTGTTTCCAATCCCGCCGTTTTTTATGCTAGCCCCAATGGCGTTAGCGCGGCCTAATAAAGCAATTACGTACGCTTGGATTGCAACATTTGCATCTGTATTCGGCGGACTGCTAGGTTATTTATTAGGTTATTTGATATTTAAACCCGTGATGCTACCGTTGCTGGAATATTTTGGTTACATGGGTGCATACAATAATGTCATAACTGTATTTAAGCAACATGGATTTATAGCTTTGTTAATTTTAGGCATGAGTCCGATCCCGTATAAAATTGTTGCAATTGGTTCAGGGTTTTTGCAAGTGCCGGTGCATTTATTTTTTGCTACTTCATTACTTAGTCGCGGTTTAAAGTTTTTTGCAGTTGCATTAGTTATAAAGTTAGGCGGTGCTAATATGGAGCAATATATGCGTACGTTATTGCAAAAATTGGGTGCAGTGATTTTGGGGATTGTAGGATTAGTATTATTTATTTGTTTTAAGGTGATTTATGCGTAAACATATTTTATTAGTATTATTTATGCTTTGTTTAGCCGGTTGTGCGGAGCAGGAACCAGCGCAAGTTGTAGCAGCAATTCCTAGTACATATAGACCGTCACTTGCGTTATCGACTGGTGAGTCCAAAGTTGCCAAAAAGCTCCAACTAGCCGCCGAAAAGCCAAACTGGATATGGCCCGCGCAGGGCAGTGTGAACCGTAGAGCCTCTAGTGCCAACCCCACGCAAAAAGGCATTGACATCCTCGGCCTTGAAGGTGCACCTGTAGTGGCGGCAGCTGATGGTGAGGTTGTATACAGTGGTAGCTCGCTGAAAGGCTATGGAAACCTAATAATTATTAAACATAAGAAAAATTTTCTTACCGCCTATGCACATAATCGAAAAAATATGGTCAAAGAAGGTGACAAGGTTGTAATTGGCCAAAGAATCGCGGAAATGGGGCGTACTGGCACTGATAAAGTGAAGCTACACTTTGAAGTGCGTCAAGATGGAAAGCCGATTGATCCCCAAGGGGTGCTGCCGCGTAGGTAAACTGTGGAGGTTTACAGTACATGGGTGATATTAGAAAAGTTACAGGTGTCGTGAAGCCAATGAGTGGCAAATTTAAGTCTACTCTGTTGCCTAACGACATCATAGAAGAAATAGAACCTAAGATCAGCGAACAATTTGTTGATGTTACGCAGATTTATTTGGGTCAAATTGGCTTTGAACCTTTATTAACCCACGAAGAAGAAAAGACTTACTCGACCGCTGCACAACGTGGCGACATAGTTGCGCGCGATAAAATGATTAATGGTAATTTGCGCCTAGTAGTAAAAATCGCGCGTACTTACATACATCGCGGGTTATTATTATCTGATTTAATTGAAGAAGGTAATATTGGACTAATGCGCGCAGTTGAAAAATACGATCCATTTTTGGGCTTTAGATTTTCGACTTACGCCACATGGTGGATTAGACAAGCCATAGAGCGCGCAATTATGAATCAATCACGCACCGTGCGCT
>DATIHV010000012.1:0-3657 GCA_035480295.1 Gammaproteobacteria bacterium | reverse complement strand
AAGAAATTGAAGAAGACGTGATTAAAAACGTTGTGTATGAATACATGCCATTGCAAGGTCTAGAAGAAGAATGGCGCGTGCCGGAGCTAGAGCAATGTTTAGCCACTGAATTTGCACTTAAGCTGCCGATCACTGAATGGTTAAAAGCGGACAATACTTTAAATGCCGAAATCGTGGCACAGCGCGTATATGATCATTTCTTGCGTATGCAAGTGGAAAAAGAGCAGCGCTCTGGCAGCGATAACATGCGCCATTTAGAAAAAGTAATTATGTTAAATGTTTTAGACAGCCATTGGAAAGAGCATTTAGCCACGATGGATTATGTGCGCCAAAGCATTCATTTACGCGGTTACGCACAAAAAGATCCCAAGCAAGAATACAAGCGTGAAGCCTTTGATTTATTTACCGGCATGCTAGAAAGCATTAAACGCGAAGTGATTTCTATTTTAGCTAAGATCCAAATCCAAACCGAGCAAGCGCCAAACATGTTGCCAGTCAATATGCCAAAGCCACCAGCGCAGGTTTTACAATTTCACCATGATGCAGCAGATACTATAATATCTAATAAACCGGAAGCACCTGCGGCCGAGGAACACGAAAAACCATTTGTGCGCCATCAACCGAAGGTAGGACGTAATGACCAATGTCCATGTGGTTCTGGTAACAAGTATAAATTTTGTCACGGTAAAATAACACATAAAGTAGACTAAAAAAATGCAAATGAAATGGTTAGCATATTTTCAAGATGCGCAAAAGCAACATGCCCTGCACAGTCATGTAGAGCAGCCGGCCCTTGATTATGGGGAAATTGTGTATCAATCTTCCCAATTTTTAGATCGGCGCTGGCTAGTCGCCAATTTTAAAGAAGAATTTAATGTTTTTGTTGAATACAACGCTAGACCTAAATGTTTTGATCGCTTATTAGCAGCAACATTTTCGTCTAAAGAGCGTGCAGTAAGTTTTGCCGCCGAAATGTTTTTAATTTGTTGTGGACGTTTGAAACGCAAAAATCGTCGTAGCTTGTGCAGTGCGTATACCATGCCATTTACGCCACATCACGATGCCTAATTAACATGGAGCATTACGTTAATGTCAAAAAAAGGAATTGTCATCGCTGCCGCCGTAGCATTGGTAGCATTGTACGGTGTGCACGTATATAGACATCATCGTGCAACTTCTGAGCCTAAACCTGCTGCAACTGTAATCACTCCGGGTGAGCATAAAGCTTCAACTGCAGCAGCAGAAGCACCCGCTGCCAAGAGTCACGATCAAGAATTGGTAGATCAACATAGTGCGAACCTTGAAGCGCATAAGGGCGATCCGGCGAATGAGTATTACCAACGTGGCTTAGCATATACGCGTATGAAGCAATATCGTTTGGCAGTTGAAGATTTTAGCAACGCTTTAAAACTGGTTCCCAAGTCACCTAATGTATTGTATGCGCGTGCTCTAGCGTATAGAGAAGAATCAATGCTGGATAATGCCGTTAACGATTTGAATGCAGCGATAGATGCACAGAAAGGTTTTGCGGATGCATATAATACGCGTGGTTTAATTTACGTAGATCAGGGCAACTTTAGCGGTGCGCAAGATGATTATAACAATGCAATCCTAGCAAATCCTAAATTCACTGACGCATATTTTAATCAAGGCACATTATACATGCGCCTGAAAAAGTATGATGAGGCCAAGGCATCATTTACTAAAGCAATTAGCGCCAGCGTACCGCCAAACAATGCAACGCCCGATGATTTATCAAGCATGAAAGTTAAGCTAATGCAGGCATATATTAACTTAGCCACCGCCGAGTTATTGTTAAATGATTTACCCGCTGCGCTTAAAGATGCTACTTATGTAGTAACTAACGATCCAAAAAACGTACAAGCGTTACGCGTGCGTTCACAAATTTATGACCGAATGGGTAATAGTGCAGCTGCTGTAGCGGACACCGCTGCGGCAGATGGTTTAGGCATGCAAAATATGTTGGATCATAAGCAGTAGAGATCCCCGGTCAAGCCGTGGATGACAAGTGTTTTAGGCGTAATCTTCTGTCATCCCCGAAAAACCGCAGGTTTTATCGGGGATCTATTCCTTAATCTCTTCATCATCACCGATGACACCGGAGCGCCAATTCAAGTTCTTATACTCACCTTGCGCGTCTAACGGTAGAATTGGATATTTAACCACATCAAAAAACGGCGAATAATCGAAATCGCAGGGCGTAAACAAATTAACGTTGCGCTCAATGAGTTCAATTTCTTTTGCCTCGTTTTTGCGTATTACCGGCAAAATCGGAAAATGCACCGAATGAAACGCATTGGCAATCATCGTAGAGCAAATATCTTTAGTGGGCTGCAAGGCATTATGTTGAAACAATGAAGAGCGCCAACGCCTAGGTAACAATCCCCAGGGGAACATGAAGCGCATTAAATCTAACAAGTGCCGTAAATCATAACTGCGGCCTATGCGGCTGATTGCATAATTTATGATATCCGGTATAGAAGTTTTACGTAGACCGTGCGGTCGCAATATGCGCACGTGATCGTAGCGGTACTTATCTACTGGCGACACCATGGTGCCTAAACCGATTTCAGATTCAATTAAAAGCTGGGTATCGGGTGGGTATTTGCTATTGCGC
Source organism: Gammaproteobacteria bacterium (assembly GCA_035480295.1). Taxonomy (GTDB): domain Bacteria; phylum Pseudomonadota; class Gammaproteobacteria; order UBA6186; family Azoamicaceae; genus JAGVLG01. The sequence goes on along the minus strand of DATIHV010000012.1, from coordinate 1,019 downwards.
TCAATAATGCGTCTATAAGTAGGGTCGGTTATATCTGTTACACGCCCTATATACAACGCCGCATGTGACCACGGGCTTTGGGTTACGTGTTTAATAATCAAACTGGCGCGGCTGCGGCCTTCAACGAGCAATATATCCGCGCGCTGGATCTCTTGGCAAACCCGGTTGAAGTCGCTAAGATAGCCACGTTTAGGTGGAGTTTCTTGTAGTAGCCAGAGGCTGACTTTTTCAATAATCCATTCGGATATAAAATTGCTCATAATCTAATATTAGATGATTTTTAAGTTTTAAATTAATAGTGCCAAACATATGATTATAGAATGTCCAACATGCAAGAAAAAGATTGAATGGTCGGAGCAAAACCTGTTTCGGCCGTTTTGCTCTGAACGCTGCAAATTAATTGATCTAGGGGCGTGGGCAGATGATAAGTACCGCATTCCGGACCGCCAGGCGGTAGATCCAGAGGCTTATATGGAGGCCAACAATGATGAGGATGATTCTGATCAGGAATAGGTTCTTGCATAGTTTTGAGGCTAGCCGCGTTTGGATTTCTTATTGCCTGGGCCGGTACCGCTGCCGCCTTGATTATTTTGTTGTGTAATAATTGGCTTCTTGCGTGCTTGCTTAACGCCATGTCTAACTATTTCCATCTGAGAATTATCAGGTTCAAGTAAATTGTCCTGTGGTCCAGGAAACATAGCTTCCGTAAACTCATCTACTTCTTCATCATCATCATCTTCATAGTCGCTAAGATTTAGGTTCATATAATCTTCGGGTTTAAGTTCATCACTGAAGTTTGTAGAGGCTTGAGGCTGAGTCTTTGGAACTAGATCTGGAGGAAATAAATCTGGAGGAAATAGATCATCGAGCAGATGTTCATCACCACGCACTACAAGATTAAGTAAATCTTTTGGAACTACAAGATCTTGCTTCTGTGGTGTGCTCGTCGTAGTCGAAGCAGTAAAACCATATACGATTGCTGCAGGATAAGGAGAAGACGAAGAAGACGAAGTAGTGGG
>DATIHV010000011.1:0-3458 GCA_035480295.1 Gammaproteobacteria bacterium | reverse complement strand
CTTGGATTTTTTCAATATTGCGCGCGCGATGGCAATACGTTGGCGCTGCCCACCTGAAAGCTTGACTCCACGTTCTCCTACCAGAGTTTCATAACCTTGTGGAAGCTTTGATATAAATTCATGCGCAAATGCTTGTTTGCTCGCCTGAAAAACCTCTTCATCTGTAGCATCAATGCGACCGTAACGGATATTGTCAATTAATGAGCGATGAAACAAAGTTGGATCTTGCGGAATCATTGCAATTGCTTCGCGCAATGAATCTTGCGTAACATCACGTACATCTTGGTTATCAATTAATACTCTACCGCTAGCTACATCGTATAAGCGCAAAATTAAGTTTACAAACGTAGTTTTACCACCGCCCGAGTAGCCTACCAATCCTACTTTAGAGCCATGCTGAATGGTCACAGATTTGTTTTCGAACAACGGTTCGGCGCCAGGATAATTAAAGTGGACATTGTCAAATTTGATTTGCGCCTGCTTGACTCGTAATACCGGTGCATTTGGCTTATCCAATATTTCAGCTTTACCATCTAATACAGTAATTGCTTGCCCAATTGTTCCCCAGTCACTAACAAAATCATTCATTGTTGCGCCTAAATAGAACATACGCATCATAACATCAGCGTTTAGCATGAAAACTAGAGCAAAATCGCCTGCAGATATTAAATTATGATTTGCCAAATAAATCATGCCGCATAAGCTACCGACTATGTAGCCGGAAAAGATGATCCCTTGTCTGGTAAAAAATGTTTTTAAGAAAAGAATTTTAATGCGAGCTTTAGTTATATAGACGCTGAGATTTTTGTCCAATTGTTTGCGCTCAAAATCATGTGTAGCAAAGATTTTTACCGAAAACATGTTGCCAAAATAATCAACCAAAAGCCCGTTAATTTTGGCATCAACCTCGGCTATCTGGCTGCTTAAGACGCCAGCTTTTATCATGGAAAAATATAAAATTAATAAGAATATCGATACCCAGGTTAACATAGCCAAACCAAACCAAACCAAACACTTACCGTGGAGAGCAATATGATACTTAGAAGAATAGTTATAGCTAATTGAAACATTTCCATCATGACTGCATCAATCACTCGCGGTGTATGCTGGGCAGCGTCGCTCACTTTTGCCATGATTTCTCCAGACATACGTTCCTGAAAAAACCGATATGGATAAGTGCTTATTTTATTAACCATGCTTTTTACTATATGACTGGTTAATTGCGGAGAACTTTTACTCACACACCAATCGTAAAGTGTCCAAGCAGATACGACCATGCATTGTGATAGGGCGTAAATACCCACTAAAATCCAAATGTAGCTATAATTACTTGCGTCAACTAGATCAATAATTGATTTTATCAAATAAGGTTTAAGATTATTATCCGCAGCAACAAGACACATTGCCACGACTAGGCCATATAAATATGCCCGGTATGGTTTGCTCATACGTAAGATAAAACTTACGACAGGATATGTGGAATTGCTGTTCACTATTTCATTAATCGCCTTTTTCATCGCCCAAGAAACCGCCTACCTGAGCATCCCATAGTTTTTTATATAAACCGTTCTTTACCAGCAACTCACGATGAGAGCCATCTTCCACAATTTTGCCTTTGTCAAATACCAGGATCCGATCTAAATGTAACAATGTCGAAAGACGGTGCGCAACAACTATTGTGGTTTTATCTTGCATCAACTTCCACAAAGAATCTTGAATGTCTTGTTCAGTTATAGAATCTAATTGCGAAGTGGCCTCATCTAAAATTAAAATCGGCGCGTTTTTCAATATTGCGCGCGCGATAGCCACACGCTGCCGTTGCCCACCGGAAAGCTTCACGCCGCGCTCGCCTACTAACGATTCATAGCCTTGCGGTAAATTAGAAATAAACTCATGCGCATGCGCTTTCTTAGCAGCTGCAATAACTTCATCATCACTTGCAGCAATTTTACCGTAACGGATATTCTCCATTAAGCTGCGCTGAAATAAGAAAGGATCTTGCGGGATCATGGCAATAGCTTCGCGCAAAGAATCTTGAGTCACAGCGCGTATATCATGACCGTCGATTACTATTGCGCCGTCGGTCACATCGTAAAAACGTAATATTAAATTCACAAAAGTGGTTTTACCACTGCCAGAATAACCTACTAAGCCGACCTTTTGACCAGCTTTGATTGCAACCGATTTATTCTGAAATAACGGTTCAGTCCCGCGATAGTGGAATTTAACATCATCAAATACTATTTGGCCATGCTTACAAAGAAGATTTGTTGCGCCGTCTCTATCTTCAATTTCCGTTGGGGTCATTAATGACATTAAACTTTGCTTACAACGGCCAACCGCTTTATTGTATTCGTCTACTTCCCCCATCGTAAACCACATCATATGGCCGGTTTCCATGGACAGGCCTAAAATCAGCGCAAAATCACCAATGGTAACTAAGTTTTTGCCGTACAAATAAACTAAGGAATATGCTGCACATCCCATCATAATGGCAATCAAGCCACCTTGTATGGAATGCATAATAATGGAATAAATGTATACCGCAGTGTATGCCTTTTGCTGATTGATAAAATAAGGCTGCATGCGCGTGTGTTCGTACGATTTTCTAGCATAAAGCCTAACGTTACTACTATTTGATAAAGCATCAACTAACTCGCCTACTACCAAAGATTCAGTAGCAGCTTGCTTGTCGGACAAAGCAACTAGTTTTCTCGACATTACAATACTTACGCGGGCAAATATTACAAACCATGTAATCAATATCAAGCCAAATATAAGATTGACAAAGCAAGCAACTATGAATGCTGTCAATAGTAATGACGCACCTCTTAAAAAGTTGGATACAATGCTCCCTAGAAGACTTTCAATACCATCTGCAAGATTGGTAATTTGCTTGGAAATTTTACCTGATAAGTTGTCTTGAAAAAATTGATATGATTTTCCAAGTACATAATCCATTGAATCGCCGATTACATTATTAATAATCAGCGGCACATATTTACCACGAATATAGGTGACTAAGCGCCAGGTAATGTTATCAAATACAATGAAGTTCACAACTATTAACCCGGCAGGTAACAGCAAAATTGAAATGTTGCCATCCTGAACGGAAGGCAGAAGATTTATTATGGTTTTTATTAGGATGCTATTGAATGGCCCCCAAAAACCTGCGGCAAACGCGAGTAAGGTAAAGGCAAGAACAGCAGGTTTATAATCGCGTAAAAAGTGCCATATAAACGGAAACAGCTGCTTTGGGAGGATTTTCTTGCTGGCAGACACGGCTTAACTCCGGCTGATTAATATCATTTATTGAAGTTTACCAGCTAAATGAATCATGTGCAACACTCGTATACGCAAATTTTACGATTGCAGCGCTAAATCTACCCATTCTGGCTCGTTGGGATAATTCATATTTAAAATATCCGCCAGTTTCGTTTTAAGTATGATTGGGAAAA
>DATIHV010000010.1:0-9139 GCA_035480295.1 Gammaproteobacteria bacterium | reverse complement strand
GTTTATTAATCATACCAACTAACTCATTTAAAGGTTATTTTTACTGTACAAAACACAAATTGCACATAGAATACTATTTATTGGCGCTAAAAAATATGGTCCGAGAAAGCTAAATGTGGTAAAATTCAGAGTTTACTAACTAAATTTAACGTCTTAACACTATGCTTAGATTTAATAAACAAAATACAATATATGCAGTCGCATTTTTCCTGGTTATTTGGTGCTGCCACTCTTGGGCTACGCCTTTTTTCACTCGTGTGCCATTTGTACCTGGACTAAAACCAGAAGTATTAACTTTAGCTACCAATGCGTACAACAATGCTAAATCGCTAGGTATTGGCAACAAAGATGTTTTAACAATTGTTGACTACTCACTACCATCAACTGCGCGCAGATTATGGGTTATTGATATGAACACGCAACAGGTGTTGTTTAATACACACGTTGCGCATGGATCAGGAAGCGGCAGCAATTTTGCAACCAAATTTTCTAATCAACATGGCAGCAGAATGTCTTCATTGGGATTGTTCTTAACCGCTGCCACATATGATGGCAATTATGGCAGATCGTTAAATCTTATTGGTTTGGAAGACAATTTCAATTCTAACGCAGAAGCACGCCGTATTGTGTTTCATAAAGCACATTATGTAAGTGAATCTATTATTAAACAAATTGGCCGCCTAGGCCGTAGTTTTGGTTGTTTAGCATTAAATCACAAGGTTGCAGATCAAGTAATGCACGCCATAAAAGAAGGCTCGTTAGTATTTTGCTATTATCCAGATGCAAAATGGCTAGCGGAATCTAAATTCTTGTAAGCTCACGTATACTTAGAGTATACCACTGTATACAAACTCGCATCGCACCTAACCTATACTTCACTCATAATAGCTAGGAGCGAGTAATCATGGCACATAAAAAACATCGTCACCACGACCTAAAAGATCCCGCTAATGTAGAAACCCAGTGGATTGAAAAGCAAAATCCGCATAGTACTATACCGACTGAACCACCAGCTCCAGCAAAAGTCAAACACGCTAACGTCAAACGCGAAGAACGTAAACTACACGAGCATGATTACGAACCTAATCCTTCCGTGGCAAGAACAAAACAATCTTCCACAAAGCGTGAACACTTTGTGCAAAATTCTAAAGATGAGCGCGGGCGCTCTGAGCATTAGCCACTGTAATTAGTTACACTGCAATTGCATATAACAATTAACACAAATCGATATTCAAGTGCACTATACTGAAGGCACGTTACTAACAAAAATATGATAGGAGTATTTACCATGGCTAACAAGAACCCAAACACAAATGCAAACCAGAACCCGAGTTCTAAAAAATCCAACCAAAACAAAGATAATCCTCAACAATCTTGGGGCACAACTACAAATGACACAACATCTGAAGGCGGCAAGAAAGGTGGTAAAGGTGGTAAAGGTGGTTGTGGTAGCTGCTAATCGACCTTAGCGATTCCTTTATGGCCCAATAATTATGATACAATTAACATATTATTGGGCTGCAAAGGACCTTCAATGAGAGCAACGTTTGCCGCAGGATGTTTTTGGGGAGTTCAAAAAACATTCGATCAAGTTCCAGGAGTAATTTCTACCACGGTTGGTTATTGCGGCGGTCACACAGAATCACCTACATATGAACAAGTTTGTCACGGCGATACTGGTCACGCTGAAAGCATTGATATTATTTTCGATCCGCAAAAAGTATCATACCAACAACTATTAGAAATATTTTGGCATATGTATCACCCTGCTACAGGCGAGGATAAAAAATTTCAATATCGTTCTGCAATTTTCTATCATGACGCTGAGCAACAGCAACTGGCAGTAGAAAGCCAAGCAGAATTTGCCAAACAAAATCCATATGCTGGACATGTTAATGTACAAATTGCTAATGCTAGCCCATTTTACGCGGCTGAAGATTATCATCAAAAATATTATTTAAAGCATGGAGCAAATTCGTGCTAAAACTTTCATTCTTAGATAAATCGATTTTGCATATAGATAATGTTTTGCGTGGCTTCAACAAAACATGTGCTTCCCCAGCTGAACATATAACAAATCAACCGCAACTATCCGCAGATGAAAAACGCGCCTCTAGAAGCATGATGCGTATCAATCACAGCGGCGAAATTTGCGCGCAAGCGCTTTATCATAGCCAAGCACTGCTGGCTAAAAGCCCCACGCAATATGCAACATTTATGCAAGCGGCTGAAGAAGAAAACGCACATTTGTCGTGGTGTAAAGCACGTTTAACAGAATTAAACGGTCGTCCCAGTATTTTAAATCCAGTATGGTATGCAGGTTCGTTTGCTATTGGATTAGTTGCAGGGGCTGCTGGAGATCAAATCAGCCTAGGATTTCTGGCTGAAACAGAATATCAGGTAACAGAGCATTTAGAAAAACATCTAGCCAACCTGCCACATGCCGATTATAAAAGCCGCGCGGTATTACATCAAATGCGCCAGGATGAATTGCAGCATGCTACTAAAGCTAAGGAAGACGGGGGTTCTGTGTTACCAGCACCTGTTAAATTTTTGATGCGTTGTACGGCTAAAGTGTTAACCGTCACCGCACGGTGGATCTAGAGATCCCCGATAAACGCCATGGCGTTTTCGGGGATGACAAGCCGTGTCATTTACTCTGCGAAGATGATGTCGTTACGCGCTTGCTCTATCATTTCTAACGCTACGCCACCACCACGCACTACGCATGTTAAAGGATCTTCCGCAACACGTACTGGAATGCCTGTGCGCTCATGAATGAGCTTATCGATATCCGTTAATAATGCGCCACCGCCAGTTAATAGAATACCATGTTCGCCTATATCGGCTGCCAACTCTGGTGGAGACAATTCAAGTACATTTTTAACCGCAGAAACAATACCAGACAATGGCTCTTGCAGCGCATCACAAATTTCTTTGCTGTTAAGCATAAAAGTCTTGGGCACGCCTTCGGCTAAGTTTCTACCACGTACTTCTATCTCTTTTACTACTGGATTTGGATATGCACATCCTATAGTCATTTTGATTTTTTCAGCCGTAGATTCGCCGATCAGTGTACCAAAATGTCTACGCACGTAGTTAATGATGCTTTCATCGAAGCGATCGCCACCTATACGTACAGAATGACCAGAAACTATACCGTTTAAAGAAATTATTGCGATTTCGGCGGTACCACCACCGATATCTATAACCATAGAGCCACTTGCAGCTTCCACTGGCAAACCAGCTCCCAATGCAGCGGCCATTGGTTCATCGATTAGATAAACTTCTCTCGCGCCGGCGCCTAGTACAGATTCACGAATAGCACGACGCTCTACTTGCGTTGCACCACAAGGCACGCAAATTAACACTCGCGGCCCGCGTTTAAAAAATTGGGTTTTATGTACTTTATTAATAAAGTACTGCAGCATTTTTTCAGTTGCATTGAAATCTGCGATAACGCCATCCTTGAGCGGACGAATTGCAGTGATGTTACCTGGAGTACGGCCAAGCATGGTTTTGGCTTCCAGCCCCACCGCTACTACCTTCTTATGTTCACCAGTGCTGACGTTTTGCTGAATAGCTACGACTGAGGGTTCATTTAAAACTATACCCTCGCCTCTGACATATATTAAAGTATTTGCTGTTCCTAGGTCGATAGATAGTTCACTGGAAAACATTCCTGTTAACATTTTGAACATGGGTGCACCTTCCGAGTTCATCCTTGATATATATATTCAGTGTAATAGCAACCAGCAATATAATCCAATGGCTTGGGGTGGGTCAAAGTCGGCAGATACACGAACTTTCTTGTGGGAACGTAGTCTAAGCGATGAGATAGGAGAATTTTATGAGTAGCTCCGATAGACCTACAGATAACAACACGCCTAAAAGCGGCAATACAAAGCCGCCGCAGCTAGTCCTTTTCCGCGACGTTTTAAAAGGCGTTAAAGCAAAGAGCGACCTGAAACGCACCGAAAACGTCGAAGAAGAGTCAGCTGACACTTTATATCGCCGTGAAACAACAAGCATATACAAAAATGCACATCAAGCAATTTTTATCATGCGGGGCATTTATAAAGAGCTTGATACTGCGATAAAAGAATTAAGTAACTCAGAGGTACTCATTCCAGGTTCTGGGGAAATATCTGAACTGAATACACAGCTACGGCAAGTTGGGAAAGAAATCTACGACCTAGAAAGTAGCTTGCATGAACTGTCAAAATCTTTAAAAGTAATCGACGATGTAGAAGTGACTCGCAACCCAGGTGATTTTGCTCAATGGGGCGCAGAAATGAGAGACATTGAAAATATATATGATTACTTAAAAGAAATTAAGCCCCAAGACACAGCAGAGCAAGATATCTTTAATACCGAAGACACCATTGCAGGCAAAAAAAACCGAATTAATATTTTTTTCAATGTATTAAAAGATACTATAAATATCGGCGCACGGGATGTCGAACATCTTACAACTCGCCATAACAAATTGACACCGAACGGATAATCTCATATCTTGGCCCTATGCCACAAAGTAAATCTAAAAAAGTATACATTAGCGTTACCCTGCTTATTATTAGCGCGGCGATTCTTTGCGCCGTAAACCCGGCCCCTATCTTGTTTGTTTATAAAACACTGTATGTAAAGTATGTACGCATTACCAAAAGCAATTTCGCATGTCGATTTAAAGACGCCCAGCTAGAGTTAGCCATTGAACATGCCAAAGCTCAGCCTTGGGTGCAAAAACAGATTGCAGACGATTTGGCGCCGTTTAAAGACGGGATCTCACATGCCCAAATCGAAACTTGGTTTAAAAACTTCCAACATGTGACGCACACCAAACTGGCCAAATTTACAGTTAAAGATGGAAAAGTCATTGTTGACACTCCTACTGAATTTACAAGCGCGCGTTCCTACAAAACGGTATATAGCGTTGTAAGCATATTAGCTGCTAAAGGCAAGGTGCCGGATTGCGAATTTATCGTTGCATTAAATGACTATTTAGCGTTCGTGCCACCTAAAGCTAAAAATGCGGCTATTTTTACGTTTGCGAAACATACAGAAATACCGGTGGAGCAAAACACAATTTTGATCCCAGATTGGATGAACGTACGCTACTGGGACACTTTGCGTAGCAGAATCGCTTTAGGATCAAAGCTATATCCGTGGCAACGCAAACGAGACATTATCCATTGGCGCGGCGGCGCCTCTGACAGCATGCATCATCGCATGAAGTTGATAAAGCTTAAGGATAAATTAACCTTTTTAGATGTTGCGATGACTGAGGGTGATCATTCCGCACAACGCCTTGATCCAGAAAACAGTCTGAAATTTAAATATCAAATTGCTTTAGACGGTTCGCGTTGCACTTGGGAGCGAATGGTGTGGCAGATGTCTGCTAATACCTTGCTGATAAAACCCAACTCTCCGCAGGTGCAATGGTTCTACAAAGGTTTAGAGCCATATAAAAACTACGTGCCGATTAAAACCGTTGATGAGATCAATATTTCTGCGATTTATAATTGGTTGCTTGAGCATGATGCTGAAGCAAAAGAGATTTCGCAAAACGCTAATCAATTTGCTAAAGATAATTTCAAGACTCAGGATTTCTTTGCGTATTATGCGGTGTTGTTGCAGGAATATGCGAAGTTATATCGAGGGTGAAATCCCCGATTAATGCAAAACATTTTCGGGGATTACACAATATCAAGTGACTATATCAATTTAACGATTTGCTTCTTCGTCTTCGTCTTCGCCGAATAGGAAATTCATTTCATCATCGCTTTCTTCAGGATATTCTTCTTCATCCTGCGAGGAAATGTTGCGCGCTGGTTCATTTTTAGATTTACCTTTGCTGGAAACTAAGGTTGGTCTAGAAGACTGCGCGTTAGTTTGCATGTACGCAGAGACTGCTGGCTTCGCATTTAATTGTGTTACCCATTCAATTAAAGTTGCCACTTTATCTGTTGCATTTTCAGCAGCTAACAAACCAGTTCTAGTTACAGACATTTGATCTTGCAGCTTGGAAATCTTTTTGTCTAGCGATGATCTAGATTTACCCTTTGCCTTCACCATTTTCTTAGAAAACTGAGAAAGTTGCTTGTCTTGCGCGTTTAACTTTTTGATCCAAACTTTAGTCTCACCTTGCGCTTTCTTTTGAACTTTAGTAGCTTGCTTAACTATTCCGGTTAAAAATACTGTCACTGGGCTTTTCTTAGCCGATGTGGTTTTCGTTGTACGTTTTGCTTTAGTACTAGATTTAGTAGCTTTAGCAGTTTTAGACTTTTTGGTTTTTTTCGCACCAGTCGTTTTGGTTGCGGTTTTAGTTGCTTTACGTGTGCCTGTGCTGGCTTTACTAGCACTTTTTGTAGTTTTAGTTTTCTTGGTACTTTTGGTCGCTGCCATTGTAAAAATCCTCTACCTAAAAATTCAGAAACCCAAGTATAGCAATATTTATCAGAAATATACAAACATGAAGCGGCTGCTGAAAATTCGCTACTCGGGTTTTTTTCTATAAATAATTGCGATATTTCCCATTAAATTTAATGGCGTTGCATTCAACGCAGAACATAATTCATGCATAATTTCATGGCGTTGTGTTTTGTCGTCGACACTTACTTTTACCTTGATCAATTCATGGATATTTAGCGATTGATCGGTTTCCGCAATTACGTTGTTAGTCAGACCTTTATTACCGATCATAACCACCGGCTTTAAATGATGGGCCTTGGCTATCAGAGCCAATTTTTCTTTTTTTTCCATTAAGTACACCTTCTGTCAAAAAATACATGGCTATGCTAGACTAATTTTATACTGCAGTAAAGACCTTCTTGAACTACACTTTTATTATTATGAAGAAAAAAGGCTACACATTAATAGAACTAGTAACAGCGCTTGCGATCTTTGCGTTGTTGGTGGGCCTTGGCATTCCTCTATATGAAGACCATATGAATAAAGCCACGGTGGCCGCAGCACTATCAACTCTAACTAACTTGGCTCAGGCTGGAGTCATCGCGTACGAAGAAAATCCGTCGACTACGACACTTACATATGGCGGCGTGACCTTTAACAACAACGTTATAACAGCTTTGTCAATTCCGCCGGTTTACTATGCATCTTTTCTTCCAGGCGGTACAGGTAATGGTAACGTACCTGCAGGACAATTTTTGGTTTGCGTTTACGTGTCCAATCTAAATTTCACCGGTTATGTAGCTCCTGCGCCTGGCAATGCCGGAACGTATTCAAGGATGTGTAAGCAAGTAGCAAGCAAGCAGTGGGGCGCTGCCGCAACTGACACTAGATGGAGCGCTAAATGCGGCTCGCTGCAAAATAACACATCAGATATTCCATACAAATATATGCCTATAGGCTGTAGATGTATGGGCATCTGGCTCAACATTTGGGGCTGTTTCAACGCCCTGTAAAATTCTGTAACGTTTTTGACACACCAACCGTTTTCATGAATAATTATCCCTGCGATGCGCCCGTAGCTCAGTTGGATAGAGTACTTGGCTTCGAACCAAGTGGTCGGAGGTTCGAATCCTTCCGGGCGCGCCATTATTGCAATATTTTCTTACACTCGTCACTATCTACAGCATAGGAATGCAAAATTTTAGAATGCATGTTGCTTTGAAAGCAATCTGCAAATGAAAGGTACAGCTTATATGCTGTTTCTTGATCCGCTGAGGATGGTATGTCTTCCTTCTTTTCTTCAATGCACGCTTTAATTTGTTGCGTCGCCACATCAGTACATTCTGCATCAGACATCGTTGTACAGTTTGCAAATAATGGATAAATTTTCTTACAAAATTGCTCTGTATAGCCAGCGGTTATCCAAGCTACCATTTTTGCATTATCTACACGCGGCTTTGCTGTTGTAAACCAAACAACTGCCACCGCAATAATGGCAACAATTAACCCGACCGCATATAACGCAAATTTTGATAATTTCATGTTAATATTATAGCCACACGCTGACTTTTAACAATTAAGGAATGAACCATGTCAAGTTTGGATCCAGCGCAAGTACAAGAATATTTGCTTACCTTGCAAAATAATATCTGCCAAACGCTTGAACAAGAAGATGGCCTTGCTAAGTTTGCGCACGATACCTGGAACAATACAAACGTAATTAACGGCAACACGCGTATTATTAGCGACGGTGCTTATATAGAACATGGTGCGGTAAACTTTTCGCATGTAAAGGGTAATAAGTTACCTGGCATGGCTACGGTTCGCTATCCTGAACTAGCCGGTGCATCTTTTGAAGCGATGGGAATATCGGTGATCATTCACCCTAAAAATCCATATGTGCCGACTACGCATGCCAACATCAGATTCTTTGTAGCACAACCAAAATCTAAAAATTTCATTTGGTGGTTTGGCGGCGGCTATGATTTAACGCCATATTATGTTTTTGAAGAAGATTGCATTCATTGGCATAAAAACGCCCACGCTGCTTGCTTGCCGTTTGGCGGTGATGTTTACAACAAATATAAAGAATGGTGCGATAAATATTTTTACTTGCCACATCGCCAAGAAACACGTGGCGTTGGTGGATTATTTTTTGATGATCTAAACCGCTGGTCATTTAACAAATGTTTTCAATTTGCGCAAAGCATAGGTGATAGTTTTATGACCGGGTATTTACCCATAATGCAAAAGCGCAAAGATACTACTTTCGGTGAACGCGAGCGCGATTTTCAATTGTACCGGCGCGGACGCTATGTTGAATTCAATTTAATACATGATCGCGGTACTTTATTTGGTTTACAATCAAATGGCCGCACTGAATCAATTCTTGCTTCGCTACCGCCATTAGCTAAATGGCGTTACAACTGGCACCCAGAGCCTAACACGCCTGAAGCAAATTTATATACCTATTTGCAACCGCGCATATGGCTGCCACGGCAAGTTCCAACTACAGAGGTTGTTGATCTTTAAAGTGTTCTTTAAGTGCAACCTTCACATCTTCTATGCGTTGCTTACAGACTTGATATGCTTTGGTGGCTTCTTCGACCATAGGCACTAAAGCATCAATGTCTGGCTCGCTTTGATTGCGCAACTTTTGTGCTATAGCATTTAATTGCTGATAGCTGTTATTAAAACTATTCTGCGTCATTCTTTGCTCCTCTTTTTA
>DATIHV010000009.1:0-2975 GCA_035480295.1 Gammaproteobacteria bacterium | reverse complement strand
AAGTTTCTTTTATTGGAAAATTAAATGCTTGCAATAACGCCAAACCTTCTTCTTTGTTCTTGGCTGTGGTAGTGATAGTAATATCTAAACCACGCAATGCATCAATTTTGTCATATTTAATTTCCGGGAATACGATTTGTTCTTGTATACCCATGGAATAATTGCCTTGCTTGTCAAACGCATGGCGGCTTAATCCACGAAAGTCTCTAATACGTGGAATAGCAATTGACAACAAGCGCTCTAAAAACTCGTACATTCTGTCGCTACGTAAAGTAACTTTACAGCCAATTGGCCAGCCTTCACGCAACTTGAATCCAGCAATTGATTTGCGAGATATTGTTGCAACAGCTTTTTGTCCAGCGATCAATGACAATTCTTCAACCGCATTGGTTACAACTTTTTTATCCGCAATCGCTCTTGCACCTAAACCCATATTTAGCGTGATTTTAGTAATTTTAGGCACGCTCATTATATTACAGGCAAGTTTCTTTTGCAGTTGTGGAGCAACTGTCTCTTTGTAATATTTCTTTAAATTAGCCTTAGACATCGACCACCTCACCTGTGGATTTGAAAATACGTACGCGACGATTTTCTTTTTCTAAAATCTTGAACCCAACTCTATCTGCTTTACCAGTGGTAGGATTTAATAACGCAACATTAGAAATATCCAACGCTGCTTCTTTTTCAATAATTCCACCAGGTTGCTCTTGTTGTGGGTTACCACGAACATGCTTTTTAACTAGGTTGATGCCTTCAACTAGGATACGCATCTTGGTTTTTTTGCCACGCGGCATTAAAACCTTTTGTACGACACCGGTTTTTCCTTTGTCTTTACCCGCTAGAACAATCACGGTATCTTTGGATTTAATCTTTTGCATTACAATCTCTCTTACAATACTTCTGCGGCTAAGGAAACGATCTTCATAAACTTTTCCGTTCGCAACTCTCTAGTAACCGGCCCGAATATACGTGTACCTATTGGCTGTCCTTGCGCGTTTAACAATACTACTGCATTGCCATCGAAAGAAATCAACGAGCCATCTGCACGGCGTACACCCTTCTTAGTTCTTACTACAACCGCTAAGGATACTTCGCCTTTTTTGACCTTACCCCTAGGAATAGCCTCTTTAATGCTCACTCTAATAACGTCACCAATACGAGCATAGCGGCGCATGGAGCCACCCAACACCTTTATGCACATAACACGACGCGCACCGCTGTTGTCCGCTACGTCTAATATCGATTGCATCTGAATCATTTTCTTATTTCCCCAGAGCTTAGCTGGTTAACCAATACGACCAGCGAAAGCCACCATAATACTACAACCTAACTAGCCTGTTCAAGAATATTAAGTAATACCCAAGACTTAGTTTTTGAAATAGGCCTTGTTTCTTGAATTTCTACTTTATCACCCTCTTTGCAGCGCTTTTCAGCGTCATGCACATGCACCTTAGTCGTGCGGCTAACAATCTTATTGTAGAGAGGGTGCGTAACACGACGCACGATAGATACGACTACCGTCTTGTCCATCTTGGCACTTGTAACTACGCCCTGCAGAATACGACCTCGTAATGCTTTCTCGCTCATATTAAGTACCTTCTTTTTCTGTTATCAGGGTCATAACACGTGCGATATCGCGTCTCACCTGCTTGACTTGATGATTACGTTTTAATTCCCCAGTTCCTTTCAATAAACGAAGTTTGAATTGCTGTCTTAAAAGGTTCTGCAACTCTTGCTTCAGTTCAGGAATCTGCTTTTGTCTTAATTCTGCAACACCCATGTTATTTCACCACTCGTTCTACGAATTCTGTTCTAATCGGTAACTTTGATGCTGCGAGTCTAAATGCTTCGCGCGCAATTTCTGGCTCCACGCCTTCAATTTCAAACATCATGCGGCCTGGTTGCACTAACGCTACCCAATATTCCACGCTACCTTTACCTTTACCCATACGTACTTCAATAGGCTTCTTAGTGATTGGCTTGTCTGGGAATATACGGATCCAAACTTTACCACCACGTTTGATGTATCTATTTACTGCGCGACGTGCCGCTTCAATTTGTCGAGCTGTAATTCGTGCATAGCCTAGCGCTTTTAAACCAAACTCGCCAAAGCTCACGCGATTACCACGTGTCGCAACTCCATAATTACGGCCCTTAAACTGCTTTCTGTATTTCGTGCGTTTAGGTTGTAACATTTTATTCCCCTGTAACCTTAAGCAGTAGCTTCAGCTGTTGGTTGCTGTTGCTCTTCAGGTTTTTTACCTATTATTTCGCCTTTGAATATCCAGACTTTGACGCCTATGATACCGTATGTTGTTTTGGCAATTGCAGTGCCATAATCAATATCTGCTCTGAATGTATGCAAAGGCACACGACCTTCGCGATACCATTCGGTACGCGCAATTTCTGCACCACCTAAACGGCCAGCTACAGAAATCTTAATGCCTTTAGCACCTTGACGTAACGCGTTAGTAACAGCACGTTTCATAGCACGTCTAAACATAATGCGTTTTTCTAATTGCTGAGCAACATTAGCTGCAACCAACATAGCTTCTAGTTCAGGTTTGCGAATTTCTTCAATAACGATGTGTACATTAGACTTAAGCATCGTGCTCAATTTAACACGTAGTTTATCTACGTCTTCGCCTTTCTTACCAATGATCACGCCTGGTTTAGCAGTGCGTACTATAATCTTCACATTGCGGCCAGTACGTTCAATAATGATGTTACTAATGCTTGAAGATTCTGGTAACGACTTACGTACATACTCACGAATTTCTATATCACTGCGTAATACATCAGCAAACTTTTCACCGCTTGGGTACCAACGCGCATTACTTTCACGAATAATTCCTAAACGTATGCCGGTAGGATGAACTTTTTGACCCATTATTTCTGCTCCGTAGTCTTGGCGGTACTCGTCTTAGCCTTAGTAGCTTTTTTGACCTTATCTTGTTTAGGAGCAACCACTACTG
>DATIHV010000008.1:0-1687 GCA_035480295.1 Gammaproteobacteria bacterium | reverse complement strand
AAAATGCTGCGTAAAATGCACTAAATAATACATCGCTTAACCAATGTGCGCCGGTAAATAATCTTGGTAAAGCCACCAATATTGCAACAGCAATCATAATTCTTTGCACAGTTGGTTTAGCATACATTACGCTAAACATGCCCCAATAAATTGCCACCAGTGCGTGGCCAGCAGGAAATGAATAATTTGAAAAAACCTTGATTTTTGCAATGTTTAATGTTTCCGAAAGCACAATTTTAGGCGGGATTACTAAGCTGGGAGAATGCCTGTGTAAATCTAATATATCCGAAAAGATAAAATGCGTTACGACTAAAACTACTTGGTAAAACAGCCAAAAGTAAATAATAGAGGCAAAAGCTTGCAGTCGGGAATTCTTTGGCAAAGTACTTATGCCAATAAAATTCAGCGCCACCATGATCACAACGTTGAGATAGGATTCTTTATGGTGATTTAGAATCCCCCACACCCATTGCCATATCTGTGAAAATTGCAGGGAACCATTTAGAAGCTTGTAAGCTTTAACATCTATAAAAACGCAGAGGTTATGTGTAAGCGGCAAAAACCAAATGAATAAACCACCCATAACAAATAAAAAATGCTTTGTTAGTTGGTTTGCTTGCGTGGGCCGGAGGCTGTAGTAATCTTGATTTTGCATTTGCTCGCACAATGTAAGATGTGGCTATGGGTGGGCTCGAACCACCGACCTCGGCATTATGAGTGCCGCGCTCTAACCAGCTGAGCTACATAGCCATGAGCCGCATATTCTCACTGTTTTGGGGACTGGTTGTCAAGTTGGGCAAATGCTATCATTGCTGGATTAATTGTACGCCGCCAAGGCTATTGCTATATCATGTCATCCCCGCCAAGGCGAAGCCGCGAGCGGGGATCTTAGGAGTTATTTGTGACAAAACGCACCAGGTTTGCGCCAAGCCCTACTGGGTACCTACATGTCGGCGGTGCTCGTACGGCATTATATTGCTGGTTATATGCAAAGCATCATAAAGGCACATTTATATTAAGAATTGAAGACACCGATCGCGAGCGTTCTACGCAAGAAGCCGTAGATGCGATTTTAGGTGGTATGTCCTGGTTAGGCCTGGATTATGATGAAGGCCCATTTTACCAAACCAAACGTTTCGATCGCTATAACGCGGTCGCACAACAATTACTCGATCAAGGACGGGCATATCGTTGTTATTGCAGCAAGGAGCGGTTAGAAAAGCTGCGTGAAGACTTAACTGCAGCAAATGAAAAACCACGCTACGATGGGCATTGTCGTGACTTAACTGAAGTTAAGCCAAACGAGCCATATGTTATTCGTTTTAAAAATCCGCTTAATGGCAGCGTGAAATTCCAAGATTTAGTGCGCGGTGATGTTGAGGTAGCCAATGATGAGCTTGATGATTTAATCATTATGCGTAGCGACGGTACGCCTACCTATAATTTTACCGTGGTAGTTGATGATGCTGACATGAAGATCGATATCGTGATCCGCGGTGAAGATCATATTTCCAATACGCCACGGCAGATTAATATTCTAGAAGCGTTAGAGGTAAACATTCCGCAATATGCGCACATTCCCATGATTTTAGGATCTGATGGTAAGCGTTTATCTAAACGCCATGGTGCAGTGAGTGTTTTGCAATATCGAGATGATGGCTATTTACCACAGGCATTGCTGAATTAT
>DATIHV010000007.1:0-2308 GCA_035480295.1 Gammaproteobacteria bacterium | reverse complement strand
AATTTGGTTGCTGGTACTGATTTAGAAAACAAACCTCTTGAAGAGATTATCAAAACCCAATCTGGTGGTATTTTTAATAATGCGGCGCAGGTTTGGAATCATACGTTCTATTGGAACTGCATGAAGCCTAAGGGTGGCGGGCAGCCTACAGGCGAGTTATTAACAGCTATCAATAGAAACTTTGGTGATTTTAATTCGTTTAAAGATCAATTTTCTAAGGCTGCAATTGCCACATTCGGATCTGGCTGGGCATGGCTAGTTAGAAACCCGCAAGGCGAGTTAAAAATCGTATCTACCAGTAACGCTGCTACGCCGCTTACAACTTCGGACAAAGCGTTATTAACATGCGACGTTTGGGAGCATGCTTATTACATTGACTATCGCAATGCGCGGCCCAAGTATCTAGACGCATTTTGGAATTTGGTAAATTGGGACTTTGTGTCTGTTAATTTTAAGGAAAAGTAATGGAAAACCATTTAGTACATGCATATAATCAGCTCCCCATACAATTGGAGCGCGGTGAAGGCTGTTATGTATATGATACTAAAGGCAACAAATATTTGGATGCATATTGTGGTATAGCAGTAACAATATTAGGCCATAACTATGCGCCCGTTACCAAGACCATTCAGAATCAAGCTGCAAAAATAATTCATACCTCAAATTTGGTGGAAATTCCACAACAAATGGAACTGAGCAATTTACTTGTTGGATTATTTGGCACTGACGCACAAGTATTTTTTAATAACTCTGGCAGCGAAGCAGTAGAAACTGCGCTTAAATTGGCGCATTTGTATGGCCATAGCAAAAATATCGACAACCCAAAAATTATCGTAATGGAAGGGGCCTTTCATGGCCGCACTATGGGTTGTATATCTGCAGGCTGGAATCCAAAATATCAGGAAGGGTTTGGTCCGTTGTTACCCGGATTTGTACGTGTAAAATATAACGACATTAATGCAATAGAAGACGCTGTAAAAGCAGATAAAGATATTGTTGCAGTAATGTTAGAGCCAGTACAAGGCGAGTCAGGCGTGGTAGTACCAAACACCAGCTATCTAAACGAAGTGCGTTTGTTGTGTGATGAGCATAAGCTATTGATGATTGATGATGAAATTCAAGCTGGCATGGCACGTACCGGTAAGTTTTTCTGTTTTGAGCATAATGAAATTAAACCGGACGTAGTTACATTGGCCAAAGGCCTTGCTAATGGTTTACCTATCGCAGCCTGTATTATTCGCAAACCGTTTTGCGATTTGTTTAAGCCAGGCAGCCACGGCTCAACTTTCGGTGGCAATCCATTATCTTGCGCTGCAGCCATAACAACAGTAAACGAAATTGTTAGCCATAAGTTTTATGAAAACGCCGCCCGCCAAGGTGCGAAGATCATTAAAGGCTTGAACGACGCATTGATTGAAAACCCACATGTAAAACAAGTGCGCGGTAAAGGGCTATTTATAGGCATTGAATTAGATCGCCCATGTCGCGATATTTTGAATATAGCTTTAAAGCACAATATACTATTCAACATTGCAGGTACCAATGTAATGCGCTTCTTGCCAGCGTTGAACATCAATGATGAGCAAGCGCAAACAATTATTGATACAGTGCCGAAGATCATAGAAGAGTATTACGCGCAAGCTTAAACGCTGTATGTTCGGCCACTGTTCTTATTAGCAACTGATCGAATTGAACCTTCATTCATAATTGCTGTCTCATATAATAAATACCAAGAAAGGTGCTAAAAATGAGCAGCATTGTACAATCTTCTAGCTATGATCCGTTTATACTTCTAGAAAAACGCATGCAACGCCTTATAAATGAGGGGAATTTTGATGCTGCAGTGTCGGAGTGCGGCATGTACATTAAGACCTTGGAAAATTTCAAATCTACATTTGTTGCCGCGGGACTGATAGAGACTGCACGAACGGCAAATACGGGTGCTGCTGTTGTTGGCTTGTCGCCAGCGGTTGTACAACAAGCATTATTACTATCTCAAGGCATTGCTAGTGAGCATGAAAACAGGCCCGGTCCTACGCTTAGCTTTGACTCTATGGCAAAGTTAGGAGTTGTGGGTGCGCAAGCAATAGCCACAGCCACAAGCATGGCTGTTTGTGCTGGCATGTGGTGTTTAAACTCGCGAGTAAACCCGGACGCACCAACAGATTTTTCTGAATTATACTCCCAGCTGCAAACTACTGCGCTCACAGCCGGTGTGGCAAGTGCGGCTACATTTAGCGCTGCTGCGCTGGATGTTTTGATTCAGAGGGTTATAAAACTATCGAATAAGATACATAAAGAACGCGCG
>DATIHV010000006.1:0-3577 GCA_035480295.1 Gammaproteobacteria bacterium | reverse complement strand
ATGGCAATACCTAACATGGATGTTAGAGAGATAAATGAGATAAAATGGTTTCTGCGCTTGGAATGCGCGTACCGGTATCCCACGAATAAAAAGAATGGCTTAAACATAGTTTTAGTATGGTACACTATTTGGAATTTTTTTGTTAACAGTATGAATCTCAGCTACGCATGCACGCTAACTACCCACTTATTGCTCGACAAGCTACTGATCAAACCAACTATGGGTTTGAATTAAATGGCATAAAGTTTGCACAAAACACTTTCAATATTGTCGCTGGCTTAAATACCGTGGATAACGAGCGCAATGTTGAGCGCACCTTTAGAACGCTGCAGCAACTTGGCTTGGTCTGCGCGCGTATGGGTGCGTTTAAGCCACGTACTAGCCCATACAGCTTTCAAGGTTTAGGGGACAGGTGTTTGCCATATGTTTTTGCGTTAGCTGCAACCTATGGCATTAAATTAATCGCTATTGAAATCACTCACGAGGCACAATTAGACACTATATGTGACATCTTAGCTACACAACACAATCCTACCAAGATACTAGTGCAAATTGGTACACGAAATGCGCAAAATTTTGAGTTACTGAAAGCACTTGGTAAACAACAACAATTCCCCATCCTTTATAAACGCGGTTACGGCATAACATTAGAAGAATCCATTGCTGCATGTGAATACTTAGCGCACGCTGGCAATGATAATATAATCTTTTGCTTACGCGGCATGAAATCACACTACGCTGGCCCGCATCGCAACTTTGTAGATGTAGCGCACGTGCCAGTAATTAAGCGTTTAACGAAGATGCCAGTCTGTGTTGATCCTTCACATGCAGTTGGTAATTTAGAACGCGATTTAAACGATATTCCTGATATTTTCAATGTCGCAGCACAAGCGGTGGTGGCCGGAGCGAATATGTTGCTAGTAGACGTACATCCTGAACCAGCAACTGCATTGGTTGATGCGCAACAAGCGATTGCATTAGATTATTTAGGGTGGTTTGTGGATGATATGCAGCACTGCAGGGAGTTATATTTGCAGAGATCTCAGCTTGAAGCGATACTAGCGTAGCGTGCCGCCAAAGCCAATACCATAACGCTCTTTTTTTGCAGCTTCTTCTACATCATTCCAGAAGTCATTTGAAATTTTTTCGTCATTCACAAGAACAGGTAATGGCACTTTTTTAGGTATTTCTTTTGGCGCATTTTCTTCGCCGAAGCTTGTTACTGCTTTATACGACTTACGCGCACCATAGGCAGCCAACATTACCGCAGCCGCCCCTACTGCAGCGATACCAGCAGCCGTAGTGTTGTCCGCAGAACCTGGAAGTTCTGCTAAATTTACATTACCTTTTGCTGGCAAAGCTGCCATATTCTGTTTACTAATGTCAGCCAAATCCATAGTACCGGTTATATTTGCATCAGCATTTTCTAATGCACGCCCGGTGATACATTGATGTACATCATCAACTGTAGCTTTATAAACATTAGGGATCTCAATATCCAAATAGCCGTTATTAACTTCGGTTGGAATATTAATTTGTTGGTTGCCATCAGGCGTGCGTACAACAATGCGGTTTGCAAAAATTTGATATCCTAAAATGCTAGATGGCACCGGATCTAATGGACGTGTAAGTTTTGACAATGGTGTTCCATCAGCTGCAGTGCCGGTATAGTAAATCGCATTTTGTGTAAACGTGACTTTAGCACGATGGTCATTGGTATTTAATGTATTTATATAAAATGAAATCTGCCCAGTAGCTTGTCTTTCGGGCGGTAACAAAACATTAAAACACTGCCCAGATCTAGGCGGAACTTTACGCTCAATATCGGATGCTGTTGGTGCAGCGCTTGGAGATTTGCTTTCATCTCCTTCGTATTCACCCTGCTCGTATTCGTACTCTTGTTTTACAGTCGGTGTTGTAGAAGGAGTAGACGTTGGCTGTGCAGTGCGTTTGTTCTTCTTTGTAGGAGGAGACGTTACCAACCGTGTAGGATAGGTAGTGGGATTAAAGGTCGGATGTTGACTTGGCACGCTTGTAGTGGGCGCATCACTAGGTGCCAAGGTAACTCTATATTTAGTAGGCTTTTTGGTGGGTTGTCTAGACTGATTAGTTGGCGCGCTTGTAATTGGCTGTGTTGGCGCAATGGTTTTTGGCTTAGTGGCTACATTAGTTGGCGCGCTTGTAGTACTCATCGTAGGTGCAGCTGAATGAGGTGGTATTGTTGCACCGCTAGATACGAGATTACCGTAGCCTTTAAAATTAGAAAACGTAATACCATTGCAGACTGCACCAGGTCGGCACATAAAACCAAAATGTATCATAGGCTGCTTAGATGAAAATCCACCTGAAGGATTCATATAAGAACCTAAATTATAAGTATTAAGCTTATTTTGATCTATTTCGGTACCAGTGCCAACGTCGAGTTGCAACTTGCCATCGACCTGATAATACTTTACCCAAAAATCACCAGTATTTTTGACTGAGTCCAATGCTTGCACTGCAGCATCGAAAGGCATTCTGCACATTACAGAGGTATCTTTATATTGTTGAAATGATCCATAAAGTGCTGCTGTAGTGAGTGTTAATTGTACTGGGCCAGTGCTTTGACCATGTGGGAAATCGGCATGAAAGCTAAAGCCCGCCAATTGATCTTGATCAAACTTGACTGGAGAAAATTTCAAACTTGATGGTTGTGTATGTGGCAATGTTCCGGGGGTTAACGAAATCGCTTCAAGGGGCAAGCGAGGCATTTGCAACATATGTGCAGGTTGATCTTGATCTGGAATTTGCCCCGCGCAATCATAATCTATGACAGCTAACGGTAAAACACTAGAAAATGTTGCAAGTTGTTTAGCAACTTGTGCAGCAGAAGCATCACTATTGGCCCGATAGAGCGCTGCAGCACCCATTCCAGCTGGAGCACCCATTGATGTTCCACTTTTCATTCCAGCAATTGGTTGTCCAGATGCATCTGCGGAAATGGCTGCTAGAATGTTTACTGATGGTTGCCAAATTGCAACTCTAGGGTTTGCACCAGGTTTACTAAAATCAGATGCAGCGTAAATACTCATATCAAATGGATCAACACCACCCACCACTAACGAACAGCCCGTAGGATCAATCACCCCTGCCGGCGCATACGAGGTAATAAAACTTTTATAGTTTCCAGCGGCTACGGTCGTTAAAACATCGCTAGCGCCCAGGTTGGAATAAGCACTAGCAATCTCAAGAGCAGCGTCATACATACCAGCTAGAGAAAAATTTGCAAGGCCTTTTTTAGGTTTTAGGTTAGCTTTTTTCTCTTGTGCCTGCCGTGCTTTATGATCAGCTGCGATCCAATTCATTCCGGCGATGACTGTTGAATATGGTGCGTGTCCTGTGTTGTCTATTATACGTACAATTATAAGATCCATTCCAGGCGCTATGCCATATGTATTACCTGCTGCAATCGACGCAACATGCGTGCCGTGATCAACTAGTGGTTCGCCAGTTTCACCCGTGAAACAGATGCTAGCAACGATTCTATTATCAAATTCAGCTTTAAGATTTTCGCGGAGACCACTGTCGGCAATATACC
>DATIHV010000005.1:0-2771 GCA_035480295.1 Gammaproteobacteria bacterium | reverse complement strand
ATGATAGTGCTGAACAAAAATGTGATTGAATGGCTCAAAGGCACGCCTATAGTTGCAGATATTGTATTTGTAGATCCGCCTTACAAGTTAGATTTGTTGGCACCGACGCTGCAATCGTTAGAGATAAATGGGTGGGTGCATGCGAACAGTTTGATTTATTTTGAACACGATAAAGCGCTAGAAGAAAAAACCTTACCCACTTCCTGGTCAATATGGCGCCAAAGTAAAGCAGGCAATGTATACTATTACTTAGCGATTAAAAACGAGTAATGATGAAAAAATATTTAGTTGGCGGCTGTGTGCGTGATGCATTGTTGGGCTTGCCAGTACAAGATCATGACTGGGTTATAACCGGGGCCACTCCTGCCGAAATGTTAGCGCAAGGATATAAACAAGTAGGCAAAGATTTTCCAGTGTTTTTGCATCCGCAAACAAAGGAAGAGTATGCATTGGCGCGCACCGAGCGCAAAACTGGGCCCGGTTATTATAATTTCGTCGTTGATTATGATCCTAGCGTAACTTTAGAAGAAGACTTAGCGCGCAGAGATTTAACTATCAATGCGATTGCACAAGCTGAAGATGGCACAATAATTGATCCATATAACGGTCGCGCTGATTTGAAACATAAGATCTTGCGCCATGTATCACCAGCTTTTGTAGAAGATCCGGTACGCATTTTACGCGTAGCGCGTTTTGCCGCACGATTTGCGCCGTTAGGTTTTACAATTGCCCCAGAAACAATGCAGTTAATGCAACAAATGGTGCAAGCCGGTGAAGTTGACGCGTTAGTACCAGAACGTGTATGGCAAGAAATGCAACGTGCATTAACCGAAGATGCGCCGGAAGTTTTTTTTACCACTTTACGATCTTGTAGTGCACTAGTGCGTATATTTCCGCAGCTCGATTGCTTGTGGGGAATACCACAAAAGGCTGAGCATCACCCCGAAATTGATACCGGTGCACATATGATTTTATGTTTGCAGCAAGCGGTTAAATTAAGCAATAAACCAGAAGTTCGTTTTGCTGTATTGTGCCATGATTTAGGCAAAGGCATAACACCAAAAGACGATTGGCCAAGCCACAAGGGTCATGAAGAATTAGGAGTAAAACTAATTCAAGATTGGTGCAAACAATATCATGTACCAAATGATTATCGTGATCTTGCCATCAAAGTAGCGCGTTTTCATCTACATGCACATCGCGCTGCCGAATTGCGTCCCGATACTATGGTGAAACTTTTTAAATCTTTAGATGCATTTCGCAATTCGGAACATTTGGATGAATATATATTATGTTGCCAGGCAGATAGTACTGGGCGCTTAGGTAGACAAAATGATCCATATCCAAATGGTGACTTATTGCGTAAAGCATTTAGCGCCGCCAACTCTGTTGATATACAGCCGTTAATTGATAAGGGCCTTACAGGTGAAAAGTTAGGCGATGCTATAATGCAAGCCAGAATAGTTGCGGTAAAGAATATTTTGCATAAGTTATAGAATTGTAAATAGCCATTATTTGCATAATAGAAATGTTTGTGCCAGACTAATACTTACCTGTTTGCGTAACTACTTTCCAAATTCATTACGCTATCAAGCAAATGCTAGTTAATAATCTTATTGAGTGGACATGTGCGATATTGTCCATGCAAAAAATAGCAATTATCTGTAATTAATTCGATCACAATTGGCTTGAAAGACATCCTTTCACAGGTCATCATTAGTACCATTGATGGTTAGTAAATTTGGTAGGAACTCAAGGTGTCAAACAAGGATATGCAAAATTTCGAAGCGATGGCGCAAATGCTAGAGATGCAAGCACGCAAGCTACAAGAATTAGAAATGAGACTCCAAAGAGAAAAACAAGAAAAAGCCAACTTAGAAATGGACTTCCATCATTTATTAGATCAACTAAATGGAATTTCTGGCATTCTGTCTCTTAGCGACGATCACGCGGTAGTGTGCGGTTAGTCTACAATCTGGAACTTTTGTCATAACGGGCAAAACCTAGCAGCGGCAGATCAACATCTCTCGTTAACATAATACATTTAAACAACTCCCCCATCTCCGCTGGAGATGTCAGGGTATTAACTTCTTGCGCCTGCTGCACCGTTGGTTGGGTAACAAATTTTGTGACACCACAATTTAATAAAAAGCTGGCCATGTTAGTGTAACCACCAATCGTGAGGCCGCACGCAGATGCAGCTTCGGCAACAGTAGTAAAATCTACGTGCGCGGTTAAATCTTGCAAACCGATGTTTATAAAAGCATTGTCATGACAGGTATGTTGGTAGTGGCACATAAACGTACCTTGATCGCGTTGCGGATGGTAATACTCCGCGCGCGCAAAACCGTAATCGCATAACAAAATAGCCCCAGTGCTTAAACATGCATTTAGGCTGTTAACCCAAGCCGGTAAACATAAATTTATTTCTGAGGTATATGGTTGGCTAATGTAATCTGCAATGCGATTAGCCGCAAACGCATCGGCTAATGCTGTAGTTGGTGCAGCAACGATTTCACAAAAGGCATCGTTCTTGATCGCCACATAATATTCTTGCAAACAATCATTGGCGTACTGAAAGCGCGCAACTGGCATTGCATCCATTACTTCATTGGCAAAAATTACACCGTTGATCGGAGTCTGTGGCAAATGATCTAACCATTTAACCTTGTGTGCAAAGTTTGGACACAAATCTAAAATCTTTTCTTGTTGTCGAGCGCGCAAATCAGCGCTTAGTTCTAAAATTAAATAATTTTTTATAATGACATTTT
>DATIHV010000004.1:0-2561 GCA_035480295.1 Gammaproteobacteria bacterium | reverse complement strand
TTTATATTTTAATTTTAGGTTTGACAGTTTGGGCTGGGATCTTTTTGCATAAAAATCCAGGCAATGTAGAGCTTGCATATGGTGACTGGATTGTAAAGATGCCATTGTGGTTGCCGGTTATTGGTAGCATTGCGTTATTGTTCTTGTTGACCATTGTTCTTTCCTTATTTTCTTCGGTTGGCAAAACCTACAGACGCTTTAAAGAATGGTTAATTGGGTCTAGCATGCGCTCTGTATTGCAAAATACAAATGAAGCGCGCATTGCCTTGATCGAAGGTGATTGGACACATGCTGAAACAAAAATGCTAAAAGCAGTTAAAAGTAGTGACTCGCCATTACATTGCTATTTAGTTGCTGCTAAAGCTGCGCAAGAATTAGGTGCAATTGATAGACGCGATGGTTATTTGCATCAGGCGTTACGTGTAGCGCCAGATGCCAAGATTGCAGTGCTTTTGACGCAAGCTGAATTGCAATTTGAACAAGGACAATATGAATATTGTTTAGTAACATTGCAAGAGCTACAAAAACTTGCGCCGCATAACAGACAATTATTAAAACTATCTTCTACCGTATTTGCAGCAACTGGCGCATGGGAAGACATGGCAGAGTTATTGCCGCAATTAAGTAAATATACGATTTTGCAACCAGAAGATTTTATTGCTTTAGAAATCAAAACATATACTTATTTAATGCGCAACGAAGCAAAAAGAGCTGGTCAAGAAGGGCTCGAAGCTTTTTGGGAAAATATGCCACGTCAAGCACGCAATCATACCGAGATTGTAGAAAGCTATGCGCAATTGTTATTAACCATGCAAGCATATAACGAAGTTGAGCAATTAATTCGCAATCAATTAAAGAGACAATGGGATGGGAAACTAGTTAAGCTTTATGGTTTAGCGTTAACGCCAGATGTTAGCAAACAAATTGCGACTGCTGAAGGTTGGCTAAAAACACATCAAGATGATCCAGTATTATTATTAACTTTAGCAAGGTTATGTATTGCACATAAACTATGGGGCAAAGCGCGTAACTATCTAGATGCAAGCTTAGCGCTAGAAGCAAACCCAGATGCCTTTGCCGAATTAGGCCGTTTGTTAAACTTTTTGGGCGAACAGCAAAAGGCCATGGAATGCTATAAGAAAGGCTTGCTAGAATTCGCGGATATACTCCCTTTGGAGCATGCGGCGAAATAAACCTCATTCAAGTGAGTACCAGAAACCCAGCAAATGCTGGGTTTTTTGTTTAATAGCGTGCAGAACAACGCATAGTTGAACTTTTCTCTACGGCAAAAGTCTATATATAAGGAAGAATATATATACAGAGAAGAAAATGCCCGTAGCACGTAGTTTTAAAGAAATAGCGGAATTACCAAAACCAAAGAATGGCCATATAAAATGGTGGAAGTGGTGGCGGCGTATCTATGGGGTCAAAACTAGCGCAAATGTAGCTACGAATTGGTTAATGAGTAGTGAGGGCTTGGCTGCAATTAACTTCGCTAAGAAGAAAAAACGATATAAAAAAGACGAAGACTATAAACAACAAATCGACAACTTGGTTAATTTGCGCAACGCGTATATTCGTGATCGCCGCACCAGAAGAATAATTATGGGAATTGTGCTTACGCTCATGGTTTTAGATGTGGCATTGATTGGTGGAATCGTAGGGTTTACGGTTGCAGGTAGTGCTATCATAGGCAAAGTGTTAGCATTCTTTGGTCCTTATGCGGTGGCAGCAGTTACTGCTATAGGCACGGCCTTAGGTATCGCCGCAATCGTTGCCCCGGTTTTTAACAGCATTGTAAGAATGGTCACCAAGATATCAAGTTGGATTTTATCTAAATTTACACGCAGCGCACAACTTAGTCTAGCTAACGCAGTGCAAAAAATTCTCCATGTGCCTGACGAAGAAGGAGTATCGCCGCCTTATATGCAAATAAATAAAGACCTGCGCATACTAAATCGCAGTTGGTTTACGCGCAATCGTGACCACGTAATTGGTGCAGCAGTCATAAGAGCATGC
Organism: Gammaproteobacteria bacterium; assembly: GCA_035480295.1. Lineage (GTDB taxonomy): Bacteria > Pseudomonadota > Gammaproteobacteria > UBA6186 > Azoamicaceae > JAGVLG01. The sequence goes on along the minus strand of DATIHV010000004.1, from coordinate 542 downwards.
GAGGAATTATCTGGAGTTAAAAATAACGCGAAGACGAGCACATCTCATATTGATGATGGCCATAAGAAGAAACGTACACAGGAAAACAACCTTGATGTAACACCTGCGCACACCATGCGAAATAAGAATCCGCTAATTATACATAGTAATCAACACCCAAATCGCGTTAAACAAAAACAACATAAACATGTTGAAATACAGTCTCCTTATGATGCATTTCTGGCATCGGTGAAGCATGATGATCCACCTGTAAATACATTTATTGAAGGAATGAAGCTCAAGAATAAACAACGAGCGGACCAAAAGCAAAAGAAAGATGTAACAAATCATCGCATAGTTCCAACTAGTCCAACTAGCACAAGTAAAAACAACAACAGCAGCAACAAAAAGCAATAATTCAACCAACAGACGTTAGTCAAGCTAATCATGCGGTTTCGCGTTAAAATCAACAAATATTGACATACAGTAATTGCAACGATATAAATGCTAGCAGAACCATAATTTTATTAAGGATCAGCTATGCGAACACTAGCCACACGTAC
>DATIHV010000003.1:0-3990 GCA_035480295.1 Gammaproteobacteria bacterium | reverse complement strand
ATTGGTAAAAGCTCTGCCTACATACATTTCACTCCAATCCTCAAGATGGCCGCATACTTTCATTATAAGTAAATGATCGTCTGGGGAATCGTATGTTTTATTGGCAAATGTAATATATTGTAAAGTAAATCTAGGCAGTTGTTTTGCAAATTCAACCACGTGTTGTGGGTGGTCATGCAACCATTGTAGTTGTAAAATACCGATTTCAGCATGCGTGCATTCATGCGTTGTACGAAAAATTTCAATATTTTGCATAAACTCAAGCGCTGAGGTACTGCGTACGATGCTGTCCAAAATAAGACTCTTTGCTGTCGGATCAAAGGTTACTGCTAGGAGCTGCACAAAAGGCGGGGTTAGGATTGTTATTGGCGCATAGTTGTTTAGAAAACTATGGATCTTAGTTTGTATAGTATTCATAATGCTTGAGTCTTGCTTGTTATATTCAAAATACGATTTTAGTAGTGCAATCATATCTTTATCTTGCTCAACGAGTGTATTTGTTCTTAGTCGTTCCATTGTTGGCAGTCGATCTACAATATCGTAAAACACTCTAGTTATTATTGCGCCTTGATCTTCAAATTCTAGTAATTCTAATAAGTCATCTAGACCGCTGTAGGATTCGTCAAACATATCCGGTGCATAATGGTGCTCTAGCTTTGAGCCGCTCTTTTTATCAGCACTATGCAGCCTGTGATCATACGTAAATGCTGCTTGATTGTAAGCTTTTGCATCATTATTACTCCATTGCGATTTCCATTGTACGAGCTGTACGATTGCTTTCTCAAACATACCCGGCTCGGTGTGTGGAAGCTTTTTCAACAACTGCAGATATTCGCGTGCTTGGTCAAGAGTAGTTGCAAATACAGTAGGCTCTTTTAATGCGTTGTAACACTCAGCAAGCTTGTGAACGTCTTCAGCAAATGTCTGTGTTAACTCCTTGTCAGGATGGCGAACCAGCCATTCAAGTAATAATGGGTACAAATCTTGTTGTTCAATAGCCGTATCCAGTATTGTATACGCAAATTCGGCCATATGCAGAAATGTAGTTGGCTCGTCAATATTTAGCAAGTTGCTAAGATCTATCTGTGCATTTGCTTCCATGTAACTGTCAAGCTCAGTGCTATATGGAGATTGATCTAGTGCTTCAAAAACCGCCGCAAGCGCATAGAATTGCGGGTATAATATTTCCAGTTCCGCAAGAGGCCCGTAGACGATTCGCTCATTGACAGCATCTACAACTTCTTTAACAACGTCTAGCATTAAAGCGTAATTATATGATTGGCATAGATTTTTACATACGTCTTCCAGTCCGGAAAACGAATAATTAAACATGCCTGGAACGTACGTGTCTAAATGGTATTCTTTTGGATCTATGGGATTATCATTTATATCTAGCATTGGCACTTCAAAGGTGCAGGCCAGCAAATCGCCAAGATGATTGGCAAACACAGTTAATTGATCTTCATCTTTACCGCAGTTTGCTAAATCTATGTCCCATATAAAATGATTGGCAAAGAATGTTCCACTTTGCCATGCGGTGGGGGCTGATTCAATTGCATTGTAACTTTGCAGTTGAATTGGAAGTTGCTCATGTGTTGTTTGAAAATTTCTTGCTAAAACTCTGGTGTTAACACAACGATTTCCCTCGTTTTGCATGAATAGATCCATCTGCAATGTCGCATGTTGCGGGTTATTCATATCGTACTTTAGGGTAATATTAGCGCTGTGGTTGCGCAGTGGATAATTGTACGTTAAGCAAAGCAACGGCGCCTCTAAGGTCCCACTTATAAATGTTGGTTTTCCGGACGCGTGCGTTGTTTCTATGTTATTGATTACATCATCGATGATGGATTGTATATCTTCAGGCAGACGCAGTTTCATATTTGAGTTTTGATGTAGGGCGAGTGCAGCTAGTGCGTTTTGGTGTAAAAGAGTAAAAACATCGATCAAAGTTGTCATGCCATGTAGTGTTCGTTGCGGCGCGGCGCTATTGGTAAAAACAGCCTTGGACACGTCAAATGTTCCCGATGGCGCCAATTGTCCTGCGTAATTCACTTGATCCGCGTGCGCACAAACTTGCTTTGCAGCTTCATTAAAATGCTCATTTAAAGTAGCTAAAGTATAAAATTCAGATTTTGCTGTTTCTGTGGCTTGCGTCTTGGCTTTTATTTCAAAAACTCCCTCAATAGAAAACAGTAGCTCTGAGCTTACATTTTGGTAATGCATTAGCAATTTCGAAAAGTTTTTGCCCTGCAGTGAATGGTCATCATAATCTGTGCTTGCACTTAATTCTTTTAATGACAAATCAAAGATGTCTAGAGATTCTTTGAGATTATTAATTAATAGTTGTTTCTGCAACGGATCTTTAATTGTTTCTAAGAGGTTAATACTTGCAACAAATGAGTCAATAAAGCGTTGAAAATCTGCGATCAACGTGCCAAATTTGCCAGCATCTTTCCATAAGACAATTTTGGAACGCCACAAGCTGTTCAAATTTTTAATTTTCTGTAGTTGCTTCACTAATTCTGAGCTATAAAAGCTTTCGTGAATGCGTTTTTGATGCGCGTAAATTTTGCTGTATGACTCTACTGCTGATGTATCGATATCAGGCATCTGGTTAACTGCAAGCTCCAAAATGCCGTCACGTTTGTAATCCATTAGCATTTTGCATGTATGTATCATGGCATCGCGGTCTAAGTGGCATAAATAGTGCACAAATGCTTGCTTAAATTCAAGATTGAGGCATGACTTTGAAGCTTTTAATCCTTGAGTTAGAAGCTCTCTAATGTCTGGATCTGTAATGGGAGGTTCAATAGTATCGATTATTTTGTGAATTCGGGCTTGCTCGGTAGCTTCACGAAGTATCTGGGCAAAAGATAGCTGCGTATGTAATTGTGGATCTGGTTCTTGAGTTAATATTGTTTCAATGCGCTGCAAAGCTAATAACTTCTGCAAGGTATATTGCTCTGGATCTTCCGCGCCTAATTCTTGGTCTTGTATTATGGATATAAGTGCGTCACAGGCAATCCAGGCATGTTCGAGCACAGTAGCTAATTCGCTACGCAAACTGCGATCTAAAATTTGTTTGGATATTGCTTTTGCAGCCGAAGTAATTAAGTCGCGCAGTTCTCTAACGCTCGCAACATTGGTGTCATTTCGAAGCAGTGTGAAGATTCCATCAACTTTCTTCCAAAACGACATGTCACTGTCGCTGAGATATGTGTCACGCGGAGCTAGCTGAGAGAATGTATCTTGGTAAGATGCGGCTGTTTCATCATTAGCATTTTTGTACAATTTTAAATGCTCTAAGTTCAACGACATTTTATGTGGATGTTTAAACCAGCCCTCTTTAATTTTTTCACCATTTAGATAATTGTCATATGCGTCGTTGTATACTCTGCCGCTTTGACAGCATAACGTTAAAGAATTTTTCTTTTGCAGCGCGTAACGCAAGTCATCAGTGTCTTTTACCATTATGACTGGTATGCCTAAATAACGAAAATAGTTGGCTTCATGTGACGTTTGCAAACCTTCTTTGACAAAAATTGCTTTTACTGCTGCCTGCTTATCTCTATGCGATAAATAGTACTTAAGTGCATCAGCCAAATTGTCACGAATTATACAATCATCTAAAGTATCAAGTCTTCGCACGTCACAACCTGCTACCACAGATGTCCCGGACGTTAAAACTTTAGTTGGATCAATTTCCGTTACATACGCAGGCTCTATACGGTGTTTTGGTTTTGGTAGGTCGCGAACCTGTACTATGTAGAATTTATTATCTTTAAAAACCCATTCAATGTCTAATGGTTTGCCACCGTATGCTGCGGTAATCTGTTCGCATATGAAGTGCAGTCTACGCGCTTGCACTGGAGTCAACGCTGCTTTGTTTGCTTTTGCCGGATCTACTGGAACTGACTCTAATCCTTTGCCTTGTACAGGAGCAATGCGATCAGTCTTATTGCCTATATGCTGATCTAGATGACGATT
>DATIHV010000002.1:0-5082 GCA_035480295.1 Gammaproteobacteria bacterium | reverse complement strand
ATAGCGATAAACGTCGTATTGCACTCGAATCTATAGAATTTATGCAACAATTTATTAATCAATTTATCGCGCACAATGGATTTCCCGAGGAAGCCAGTAATAGCTGCAATCCGGAAGATGCATTTAAATGCTTGCTATCTTCAACAATTAGAGACTTTGCCGCAATGACATATCCTGAGCATATAATCGCTAAGCACAGGCAAGATAGACGCGCCTTAAAACTAGGACAATCAAATCCGAACATAAGTGAATTGCCTGATACTGTGCAAGTACAAGTCGCGCAGCACCTCATTCCGCAAATGGTGCAACGTATAAGCAACATCGGCCATCCATCTTGGGAAACTTTTGTGAGTGAAAAATGGGCAGTAATTGGCCGAGCTTTTGATACAGAAGAAATGGCCCCTTATATACAGATCGCCGTACAAGCGAGGAAAATAATGCAGGATGAATTAACTCAGCTTGATTATTTGCAAGAATTTCTAGGCCGTGTTTTATTCGCCCGCATAGTTCAAGCGCTGGAACTTGATGATGAGCAAAAGCCAGGATTATATAAAGATCAGTTTTTGCCAGCATTCAGGCAAGTCACAGGAAACACTGATTTACGTCAATATAATCTTGCCGGTAGAGATCAAGTAGTTGCAAGGGCTAAGAAATTTATTGCTGCTAATGTGGTTTCACTATGTGAATTATTTGACGAAAGCGCTGCAGATGCACGTGTTCTGCCAGCAAACCAGCCTGCGATTACAAAAGCGCAATTTAAACGCGTGTTGACGCTGCGCTAGACTATGTATTGACTTTCTATCGTTCACGCTGTATACCATGCTTTTTTAATAATAACTATGGATATGAAGCATGCCAACTACATTGCAAAATCAAACTGACAAACCTGCACGATTGCTGCGCGCACTTATAAGATTATTATTCCTTGGTTATGCGATCTATCTCGTAAAAAAATTAAAAGATGATTTTCCAGGTATGCGCTGGCAATCTGCTATTGATTCAGGTAATGTAGCCCGAGTACAAGAATTACTAGATCGTGGTTATGATATTAACGCTACGTTTTCTGCTGAATGTTTTGTAGGCGGAAGTGGTTGGATCGGTGGCGCTCTGCCATCTTCACGTATTGAAAAACACACGCCGTTGTCATATGCAATGTATATCCGATCAATGCGCAGTTTTGATGATGGGGTGGTGGAATTTTTACTTCAGGCCGGAGCAAAGCCGGTTGCTACAAAAGCTGCACAAACCTCACAGGTTAATTTTGATCAAGATGAAATGCCTGCTTTGGAACCAATTCCTTCTTTTGAACTAATGCCTGCTAATAGAGCAATTATCAATCGTACAATACCTCGTATACAGTTAATTGATGATGAAAATGTAAATCCCAACGTGCAAACACCAACTAATCAGGACGAGATTTCTCATATTTGTTCATTTACGTCCACACCCGGGGGTTAGGTAAGCCGACATACGTTTAAGTTAAATGTAGGTTTTTAGCATGCAGCATCAAACGCATTGATGATTGGAGTGTAATCGTCTACACCACCATTCATGCAGCCTTCAATAAGCGGTGCGTTACCGAAGTGGTTATTATCTACAACATAAATATAAAAACATGATTTTTGTACGATCTTGTTGCTTTCAACAAGAAATGTTTGCAATTCAAGAGTTGTGATACTTGGATCACCTAGATTTGCAACATTAAACGAGAAAACATACGGAGTCTTGCTACATGTGCCTGCAGTTGTTACTGGACCAGTTTGGATTTCAGTTAAATACGGGCTTAAAGTGGACAAGTCGCCAACAGTTGGATCAAGCGTGAAAGGTACACCAAGTTGTTGGGCATTAGGGAAAACACCGTTAGTATTCATCATGGTAATAGCTTTATCGATTAAACCATTAGCTACTGTCAAACCTGCGGACACTTTAGCTCTATAAGAGTAATTGTGATAAGCAGGAACAGCTACCGCGGCTATAACCCCAACTATTGCTATTACAACCATTAGTTCAATTAAAGAAAAGCCGGATTTCATGTAGAGCTCCCAATGCGCATTTATATAAGTATAGTACATAGCGATTGCATGCATATACAAAGAAAAGCCGCAACAAAGCGGCTATACAAAGTTATGAAGAATTATAGTTTTAATAAATGAGGGCCTTGCGGCCCTATATCTCTAAAAGTTTATTTTATCAGAAGACAAAGACATGTTGCGGATCACGCCAACACCAACGCCTTCAATCACTAGATTTTGTTTGCTTAAGTCTACTTTAATAGGCTGATAATGTTCATTTTCTGCTGATAATGTGACAACGTTGCCATCGCGGTAGAATCTTTTTACTGTAACTTCATCGTCGACTCTAGCAACTACTACTTGGCCAGCGTGTACATCAGAGGTTGAATGCACCACTAATAAATCACCGTTTAATATACCGATATTTTTCATGCTATCGCCTTTGACGCGTAATAAGTAGTCTGCATTAGGATGAAATATTCCACGATCCATTTTGTATGTATCTTGAATATGTTCTTGCGCTAAAATTGGCGCTCCTGCTGCAACTGTGCCTACAATTGGTAAACCACTATGATCTACTAATAGCCTAATCCCACGTGAAGTTCCAGGGACAAGTTCTATAAATCCTTTGCGAGCTAAAGCACGTAAATGGTCTTCTGCGGCATTGGGTGATTTAAACCCCATGAAAGTAGCAATTTCCGCCCTTGTAGGTGGTGCTCCTGTCGATGCCATATGGTCTTCTATAAGCTGCATAACTTCACTTTGTCTTTTCGTAAGCTTTGTCATGATTAAATCCACCAATAAATTTGATTAATGCCAATTACTTATATTAAAACACAGTGCTGGTTTAGTGTCCAGTCTGTGTATCTATGCGTGTTTGCTCGTTTATTATCAACACATACAGTTAGAAACTTAGTCTTTTTTTTGACAGAATTGGGAATTTTTGCAGATATATTTAATCAGCCTAGCTGGCCTAAGTCCATTCTTCCTCGTCACTATCCACATGACGGATGTGGCCCTCGATATCATCTTGGTCTTCGATTTCCTTGAGCAATTCTACCACATCTTGATCATGCACCACCCCATAGGGTGCGGTTGCGTCTTCCGGTTCAGGTATTTCCTCAGGATTTAATGCATCCCACGTGTCTGAGTCAATGCGGTCCAATTCACCATCTAAATATTGTATTTCCACGTAATCGTGGTCATCATAATCTACTACTGTGAAGCATTCATTAAAACTCTTCACGTCGTACCAGTTTCCTATAATTGGCTCGCTATGGTGGCGCATATACTTACCTCCTACACCAGTTAGGTAATTATAGGGCATTCCTGATAGGTCAGCCTGCCGCATAGGGAATTCTATGTTAAAATTAGGTGTACACTCTAGGAGTTAATTATGGCGCTTACATGGATAGTTCTGCTAACCCTACTGGTAGTGATTGGGGTTATTGTCATTGTAGGGCCAATCCGCCGACTCCTTATTACTGGTCTTGTCTTTCGCTGGTATCAAAAAGTTCTACCCCCCATGAGTGCTACCGAAAGAGAGGCCATAGATGCGGGTGATACATGGCACGAAGCGGATCTATTTCAAGGCCGTCCAAATTGGCAAGAATTACTAGCTTTACCCAAGCCAACTTTAACCAAAGCCGAGCAAGATTTTCTAGATAATCAGGTCGAAAAGTTTTGTTCGATGATCGACGATTGGCAAATTACGCAACATGATCTCGATTTACCAGAGCCTGCGTGGAATTATTTGAAAACTGCAGGGTTCTTTGGCTTGCATATCCCGCCTGAGTTCGGAGGTTTAGGGTTTTCAGCATTGGCTAGCTCAACAGTAGTGCAAAAAGTTGCAACTAAAAGTTCAACTGCTGCTGTGATAGTCATGGTGCCTAATTCTTTAGGCCCTGCTGAATTATTGCTAAATTACGGCACTGAACAACAAAAACAACAATATCTACATAAACTCGCTAAAGGCGTAGAAGTGCCATGTTTTGGTTTAACTTCGCCAGTTGCAGGTAGTGATGCGGGTGCAATTGTAGATGAAGGAATTGTAAGTTATGGTGAATTTAACGGTCAAAAAGTATTAGGTTTACGTTTAAATTGGAACAAACGTTATATAACTTTGGCGCCGATAGCTACTGTTATAGGCTTAGCAGTTAAAGTTAAAGATCCAGATCATTTATTGGGTAAATATGCTGAATTAGGTATTACAGTGGTTTTAATGCCAACGGATCTACCTGGCATTGAAATTGGTAAAAGACATTTTCCACTGAACCAACCTTTTATGAATGGTCCAACCCGCGGTAAAGATGTATTTGTGCCTTTGGATTTTGTAATTGGGGGTGCAGAGCGCATCGGTCATGGTTGGCAAATGTTAGTGGAATGTTTAGCTGCTGGGCGTGGCATTTCTTTGCCTGCGGTAAGTACTGCTACCGGTAAACATTGTTTCACCACGTGTGGTGCATATGCGAAGTTACGGCAACAATTTGGTTTATCCATTGGTAAATTTGAAGGTGTTGCTGCAGCGTTAGCGCGCATTGGTGGCCAAGCATATATGTTAGAAGCAACACGCGTTTTAACTTTAGGTGCTATTGATGCAAAAGCGCGGCCATCAGTAGTTACAGCTATATGTAAATATCATATGACCGAAATGGCGCGCAAAGTAATAAACGATGCAATGGATATTCATGGTGGTAAAGGCGTAATGTTAGGGCCACGCAATTATTTAGGACGCGTATATGAGGCATTGCCCATAAGCATTACGGTAGAAGGCGCAAATATTTTAACGCGTTGTTTAATTATATTTGGCCAAGGAGCAATTCGCTGCCATCCGTATATATTCAAAGAAATGTTAGCCGCTATGAATGAAGATAAGCATGCAGGATTACAAGAATTTGATACTGCGTTTTCTGGGCATGTTTGCTATACAGTGGGTAACTATTTTAAATTGTTGTTCCATTCATATTCTTCCATGCTGTTTTGTGAATCTCCTAGTTCTGATCCGCAGTGGAGTAAATACTACCGTCGTTTAAGCTTCTGTAGTTTAGCTTTGGCATGCAGCACTGATATG
>DATIHV010000001.1:0-9309 GCA_035480295.1 Gammaproteobacteria bacterium | reverse complement strand
AGCTGCATTTGCTGTGGTGGGTTGTTCGAAAATCGCAGCATCCTGGTTCCCTGAGCGCCGTTTTGCACTGTTTATGGGCATGATGGTGGCAATAGGAACAATGGGGGCTGCTTTCGGTTTGCGCGCTATAAGCCCGCTTATTAACACCTATGGCTGGAAACAAACCATATTCTATGGAGCGGTTATTTCATTAGTATTGAGCATCCTGATGTGGCTCGTAATACGCGACCGTCCGGCAATCGTTAACGTGCCGGTAACTGAAAAAACCGTAGCCCAACTGCCAGTTTTACAAAGCTTGTCAGAAGTTATTTTTTGCCGCCAAGATTGGTATGCAGCAATATTCGCAGCGTTAATGTATGTACCAACTTTGGCCTTCGGTGCTTTATGGGGTATTCCATATCTAGTAGAAGCGCACGGCTTTAGCCAATCTCAAGCTGGATTTTTAACCTCTCTATTATTTATAGGTTGGATGTTTGGTGGCCCGATTTATGGTTGGGTATCAGATCATATTGGCCGTCGTAATTTGCCTATGTATTTTGCCAACATTTCAACGTTTGGCATTAGCTTGTGGGTAATCTATGGCCAAGGATTCACCGAGTTTACTTTAGCGATTGCAATGTTTTTATTAGGCGCTTGTTCTAGCGGCTTCTTAATCGCGTTCGTCGTAACACGTGAAAAAAATCGCCCTGAAATCGCTGGCACTGCAATTGGATTTATCAATATGCTTAATACATTTGGTGGTGCATTGTTGCAGCTAGTTATTGGCTGGACTTTAGACGTAGTTGCAGCAGATGTGGTATTTACTGAAGCGGGTAAATCATTTTCATTGCTTGATTATCAGAAGGCTTTAACATGTATACCAGTGTGTTTAATTATTGCATTCTTCTTCTTAACAAGAATTAAAGAAACTTACTGTATTGTTAAACACGAGGATTAATTTCAGATCCCCGCTCGCGGCTTCGCCTTGGCGGGGATGACAGAACACCGTTGTCATCCTCGCCTTGAGCGGGGATCTCATCGACAAACCTAAATCCGATCCAAACGCCACGTAGGACCAACCGCAATTTCCCGATGTCTAAGTTCCTGTGCAGTTGGTGGAGTTGTCACATAATCAGCAACATCCTGCGCCTTAGAAAATAATATCGTTCCAGCTTCATAGGCTTTCGTAGTCGCAACATTTGCCAAGTTCATTAGCGCACTCTGCGGTGGTGCTGGATTACGTGCTGTTGGCATTAATTGTTCTATTTCTGCCCGCGCTGCAGGATTTGTGCACTTTAAGATCCCTTGATCATACAACATCATGGTATAAATACGCTTGCGCGCTTCGTCTGATTCTGTTCCAGTGGCAATAAGAATATCCTCAATGTATTCTTGCACCTGCGGATCAGAAAATGCAGTACTCCAATCCCGCGCACAAACACCGGAATTGAATGGATCATCGTCTCCGGCAGCATTTTGATCTCGCATGCTCTGAATCACTTTATCTGGAGAATAACCATGTTCGAGCAACATCATAACCCTGGAAATAACGTATCCATAAAACTGTGCTCCAAGCATAGATAAAAATCCCACTTGGTTGTTTGATAGATCGCTTTGCGCATTAAATTTGACCTTTAAATGCATCACAGAAAGTGCCTTTGCAACTGAGCTGTATGTGTGGCGATCATTAAAATCCAGATCTGGGAAAATTTTATTTACATCAGGATGGTTTTTCACAAAATCGTAGATTTGATCGAATAAATGTTGTCGTTGATCTTGTAAAAATAGCCCCAGCTTATCTTCTGAAGTCATGTCTGGAATTTCTTGAATCAATGCCGGCACAACATGTTGCGTGTACAAAGCCTTCACCACATCATAGGCTGCATTAGCACAATAATCGCCAGACTCGACCGCAAGTATAGCCAGCATATCCTGGGCTTCACGTATATTTTGAGGCTCGTTGGTACTTAACAAATACTGGCAACGCGCTAAAACGTGTTGTCCCATTTGTTGAAACTCAGCAAGGCTTGCCACGTCTTTATCCATCAGTGCATCACCGCCAGCAGCTATCACATCACAAGCTTGTTGCAAGCGCATCATAACGTAAGTGCGGAATAGTACTGCATCCGTCTCGTTTTCTATTGATAATTCCCGCTTCCACGCTGCAATTAAAGAGCGATTATTTTCTGCGATCAGAGCATCAAGTTCCGCTATTCTAGCCACGGTCTCGCCATCATTCCTACGCCGCGCAACAAGACGCGATCTTTCTTCCTTCAGGTCTACTGCAGTCTGATAAAGATCATGGTCTACGCCAGGAAATTTAGGCGAATCTAAACATTTTTTGCGCAACACTGGTTCAACATTCCGATGTGCTGCAAATGATGCCTCTACAGTAGCAAGCAATTGCTCATAGTTTATCTCAGGCGCTGGAGGCAAAATTGTAGGAACCCACCCCATGTGTGCAACTGTCATAGCATAATTATTAGTGCCACCACGAGTATCGAAAAAATTACTCATGAAAGGTAAAAAATATTTTGCATATAACGCTTTAACACGTGCTGATTGAACCGCGTCTTGTTTGGCATATTTTATCTGGGTAAGGAAACCTGCATTGGCGTTTCTGGCCGGCCCCGCATACATAAGAGGGGCTAGTTCTTCAGCAGGAATTTGAACAGTAGCTGCCTGATCAAAAAAATCGCGCAATAAAGCTTTAAGTTCTTCGCCAAGAAACCCAGCACGTGCAGCTGCAGTAGCTGCAGTTGATACCTCACGCGTAGGCGGTAACGCCTCATAAATGCGTTTAAAATTATCCAAGTTCACGTCTCTAGCAATACGTGGCTGGGGTTTAACCACTTCAGTGAATTGTGCCACTTGCAAGAACTCGGAATCCCGACCCATAAAATGCTTTACAACTTTAGGCATACCAATGTTGAAGGTAAATTCCCACCCCAGGTTAAGAATCGCACCAACTTTTAGCACGGTGCTTTTTAAGAAAATGCCAGAAAATAAGCCAACCCAATAATTAAATTTTTCTAGAGGCTTTGACACAAACAATGGCAAATAATTATGTCCGCGCGCGTAGGCAAGGGCAGAATAGCCTAAACCAGCAAAGCCAATTAAAGGTTGTACAGTCGCCCCCATAAATGCAAAAACGGCTAATTGTGCCGCCATATATACAGAGCCTATGTACGGATGGCTTCTGGTCAATACAGTGTGTAGTGCCGAAAAAATTGGTTCTGGAATTAGGCTCAATGCATAATCCACAGACTCAATTATGCGGATTAATGGTGGACTTTGTGATTTTAGCCACGCATCTTTGACTTGTGCGTAACCGCCGGCTGCCCATCCTGCTGCAAATGGAAAAGCTGTCATTAGAAAACCAAAAGCAGATACAGTCCATCCGTAAGTAGCTAAAGCTGGCACTGCCAAATATAAGCTTGCAAGCAATAGCGATCCCATACCTGCTCGTAATCCACCTACGGCCAAGGCTGAAAAACGGTTTGCACCCTGTAATATTACGTATTGCATAGAATACATTCTAAAGGCTAAAACGCCCATTGCTAAACCATAAAATACTGATCCAAAGGTAGCTAAGCTAATTATTGAAGGCATGAGGAAATCCCTAAATTTACTGCAAATTAGCGGATATTTTGCGACACGATGGATTTAAAAGCAAGATAAGGATCATCAAAATCTAAGATTGTTTTTGAAATTTTGCAAGTATACGATTAGCTAGTTGTTCTACGTTGCGTTCAGCAAATACCGCATCGTGCTTGCCGTCCTCAACAGATGGATCAAAGAACCCTTGTTTTATGCGTTCAATTTCATGTTTATGTTGCGCTTCTAAGCGACGTTTTTGCTCTTGCAACGCAGATTCTTGGGCTTGCGTAAATTTAGTTTGTATGAAATCTTTCTGTTTAACCATTTCACTATAAAGCTTCTCACGTAACTCGGTTTCATATTGGTTCATGGAAATATGCTTTTCACGCGTGAATTTCGCGGTTAGTTCTTTTATTAAGTTGGCCTTGTCTTGCGCAAATTTTATGTGCAGTTTTTGGCGCTCTTCGTCGAGCAATTCCTGCATTTCTTGATCTTTTGCTTCAGCGTACTTGGCAAACTTAAGTTCTTGCTCTTTGCGTACTGCATCCAGCTGCATATCCACAGCCATTCGGATGCGCTCTGCTTGTTCGGCAATTAAAGACTCTTTAGTTCGTTCCACTTCAATGCGTGCTAATTCGCTTTGCTGCTGAATTCTTTCGGCGTATTGTGCCTTCAGAGCCTCTTCCGCAGCAACTAGATCTTGCTCTCTAGAGATTTGCATTTCGTTTAGCATCTTTTGGCGATGTTTGGCGATTGCAGATGTGATTTCAACGTCGCGTTGTTTAGCAAAATTTGCTGCAGTTTGCATTCTTTGTTGTTCTAACATGAATTGAAATTCTTTGCGCAGGGTTTGCTCGCGCGCTTGCAATTCGCACTCTACGTATGTCACGCCGCGCTCACGCTCCCATTCCTCGCGTGCAGCTTGTAATTGTAGATCAAATTCGGCACGCAGCGCACGTTCTTGGTTTTGCAATGCAATGCGTTTTTCGGCAGCTATAATTTCTGGATCAGTGGTGGCTGGAGCCGCAACCAGATGTGGGTCATTAGTGTTTACTTCCAGCGTGAGCTTTGGCGATGGTCTAGGCACTGGATCGGGATACTGGTTTGCAAAAGACAGCGCTTGGTGCTGCGCGTCCTGCACTTTTAGCTCTAAACTGCGCAGTTCCAGCTGATGTTGCTGTGCAAGCTGTTGCTCTTGTTGAGCCAATTGGTGCTCTAAATCCGTAGCAAATTGCTCACGCAGCATTGTTTCTTGCTGTTGCAAAAGTGTCTTTTTCTCGTAATTAGCTTTTTCTGTGACACGTACGCGCTCTGCCGCAATTTCTGCTTGCAGTTGTAGCTCTTTGTATTTTAGCACGACATTGTTGTCTTCTTGCAGCGCATCAGCAATCTTCTGTTTTTCAGCTGCTAATTGCGTCTGAATTTCAAATTGCTTTTCCATCTCAAATTTTTGCTTATATTGCGCAAGCTTCGCTTCAAATTCAGCACGCGCCTTAGTTTCAACTTCCGCACGCACTGCAGCTTCAATTTCCGCACGCACTTCGGCTTCAACCTCTGCGCGCATACGAACTCTAGCAGCTTCTAGTTCGGGCTTTAATCTTTCGAGTTTGGCGTGTAATGCTTGTTTTTCTTTAAGGAATTCCAGTTCTAATTTGTTTGTAGCAGCGGCAACTGCTGCATCTACTTCCTGCTGCACACGTTGATTCAATTGGTCTTTTTGTCTAACTAATTGGTCCGCGTTGTTACGGAAAAAAGCTTGCTCTTGTTCAAATAGTGCGGTGCGTAATTTATCTTCATACGAAGCCATGATTTTTGCAGTCTGTTGCTGCAAATTCGCTTCATATTGACGTTTTAATTCGATCTCGCGGCGCAAGTATTCAGCCTGAATTTTTGACTCAGCTTGGCGAGAAATATCGTCACGGCTAGCTTGTAAGAGATTTTCATAAACCGCGCGGCTGGCTTTTTCTTGCTCTTGTTTGGCAGCTATTTTGGCTTGGTTAATTTGTAACGCTATATCTTGCTGTTGTTGGGCTAATTGCAGTTTTAAATTATCTATGGCCTGGCGCGCTTCTGCATCCGCGGCATAATGCTTGTGCTCCAATTTTTCCGCTAATTGTTGCTCACGCTCTTGGAGCGTAACCTTCATTGCCGCAGTGAATTTTTCTTTTAACGCTTTTGCGTATTGTTGCTTTTCCTTGGCAAGCAAATCGCGTTCTTTGGCTAATAATTCCACAAACTTTTGCTCTTGCGCAGCAGCACGCTGCACACTAGCTTCTTTAAATTGAATTTCTAATTCGGCGGCGAGACGATGCTTTTCTTTGGAAAGGCGTTTTAGTAATTCACGCTCCAGCGCTTCTTTGATCGCAACCTTTTGCTGCTCAATTGTTGCACGAGCTGCTTCTTGACCAGCAGAATCTAAAGTATGACCAGAGTCCACTTTTTGCTTGATCTTATCGAATAGCTTGTTGTCCTTATCATCGCTAGACACAGTTGTCCCTCACTGCTTGTTATTCTAGTACTTACCTCTACATCTTTAGTTTAGCATCTAACAATGTATATTCACGAACAAATGCAAATTTTTTTGCAGTACGCAATTGGAATGAGGAGGATGGTGCTGGTTCAATTAAGTTTCTTAGCGAATTTCAGGATTGGAGAAAAAATTAATATGCGGTAAATTGACTGCTTTGAATGTGCAACTAAAAATAGTTGCATTATTTTTATAGCAGAGCTATCATGAGCAAACGATATAAATTGATCGAAAGGTTTAAAAAGAGGCCGCGTGACTTTAGCTGGGCTGAATTAGAAAATTTGTTGTATGGCTATGGATATACTATTTTGCCATCAGGAAATACGGGCGCATCGAGAATTAAATTTGTGCATAATGTTTACCCGTCAATTTTTCTGCATAAGCCGCATCCTAGCCATATTTTAAAAAAATATCGGATTGATTACATCTACGAGTTCTTGTTAAATGAGCGATTAATATGAGTGATCTTATGGAATATAAAGGATATTATGGTTCTGTTCATCTGGATCAAGATGAACTATTTTTTTACGGAAAATTAGAATTTATTCGCGGTCTGATCACTTATGAGGGTAATACTGCTAGACAATTACGTGCGTCCTTCGAAGATGCGGTCGATGATTATTTGGAGACCTGTAAGCGTAAAAATATTACTCCAGAGCAACCATTTAAAGGCAGCTTGAACGTGCGCATTGGTAAAGATTTACACAGGCAGATTGCTATAGCAGCAGCACAGCAAGAAATATCTATAAACGCATATATAAAAAATTTATTGGAACTTGGTGTCATGCAAAATCCATTGCCTGACAATAATAAGCATCAAAAAAATTAAGCGACAGCCAATGTACGCCACTTCGCGTGGATTTGTGATTTATATATTTCCGCTATTTTTTGCTGCCAGCCACTAGGCAGAACCATGTTCAAAGTTTCGCGAAATAATTCCAAATTGTGGGCCTGCAACACTGTCTCGCCTTCGTGAGGTTTTCCTATGCCGCCAACAGCAACAAATTCCACTTGCTGGTAAAATTTGCTTTGAAATTTGATCGTTTGATGTGAGCTACCAGTGCTAATGCATAATTCACCACCCAAGTTAGCGATTAATTTTGCAGCACGATGGTATGCAAATTCAGCAGTGTCTGCAGCAAAAAGATCGGTGATATCTGCACCATATTTTAAAACTTGCTCCATATCCACTTGAAACGCGCGTTTAGTAAAGCGTGTGTCTGTAACGTTTATTGAAGAGTCGTCCAATTCTGCGCAAACTCTAGCAACATGCCGCTGCTGCTTTTCTAAAGCTTTACGCTGATGTTGCGCATCTTTTTCTGCGCGATCACGTATAACTTCGAGACGATGTGTTTCACGACGTTCACTATTTGCTTTCACAAGCTGCTCTTTGGCCACTGCCTTCTCTTGGGCCGCTGCTTCATCTTCCGCGGCTAGCCATGCTAATTCTTGTTGCACGAATTCCTGATCTTTGCTATCTATGCTACGCCATGTTTCCTTTGCATGATAAGCATGCCTATATATACTCAATAAATCACCAATGCCTCGTCGTTGATATTCATCAAACACACTATCGTCATGCGTAGCTAAAGTACGTTGTAAATCATACGGCGGGATCTCAGCGCATGGTGACTCGCTTAGTCGCGGATTAGATTTATGTCTTTTAGCAATTTTGTTACAAATTTCGGCACGGAACTTAAGATTCGAAGCGCGCAAGGATACAAAGTCAGCAGATAAGATCGCCATTGGCAGCACATCTTTTTCACCAATAGGTTCAGTAAAAAAAGTCGCGTATTTATCTAAAAACTCCAACTCTAAAGGACCAAATACGTCTTTACGCAAAATAGCATAAACTTGTTCATAATAAGCTTTATTACTATGCAAGTTACAATAGTCTAGACATGCATTAGAATTTTTAACAAGTTCTTCATATTCTCGCTGCGTTAACAGCTTATCACGTTTCAGCTGCAACATGATTCGCCGTTGCGTGTGCATGGCTGCATTATCATTCTCAGTAAACTTTGCCTGGCAGATCAGTTTTGCCTTGATCGTAAAGGCTAAACTCAAACAATCTGTCTCTGTAGTTAATGCCTTCTCAAGCTCTTCGGTCATTTCACGTTGACATCCCAATGCATTTTCTGCGCTTTCAAGAATAAGCATTTTTGCGAATTTTAAAACTTTATCAGATGGTTGCGCACGCATATGAAATAAAATAAACAGCCGCAGCGAATCTTCAGACGCGGTATTAAAATAATCCCGCAATGCCGTAGTAAAACGCGTGCGCGCCGCAATAATTTCTAAACATTGCCTAAGTGCAGTCGCACGTAAGTTTAATCTTTGCTCTTCTGATAACGGCGCCACCGCTGGTTTATTTGAATTCACACGTTTTTTATACATTATTTACTACTCTTTATGGCTCTCTTTTTGATGGCACCCTTTTTGCCACACTGTTTGAAAGAAAGCTGCATTATATCAAAATCAGGCGCCCTTTTCCAGTCATGCAGAACGCGCCATAGTACACTATCATGAACTTAATGCATCATTATTCCCGGAGATGGAATATGCCCAAAACCCGCTTGGAAGCGTTTAGCGATGGTGTCATCGCGATAATCATTACCGTCATGTTGCTGAATATGGAAATCCCCCAAAGTCCTACTCTTAAAGCTTTATTACCGGTGGCGCCGGTTTTTGTGTGTTATGTTTTAAGCTTTCTCTATTTGGCGATATATTGGAATAACCATCACCACATGCTGCAAGCTACCGAGCATGTTAGTGCAGGAATTCTGTGGGCAAATTCGCATCTGTTGTTCTGGTTATCGCTGCTGCCATTCGCAACTGGCTGGATGGGTGAGAATCGCTTTGCACCTATTCCCACGGCTCTGTATGGGGTAATTCTCTTAATGTGCGCTCTTTCGTATTTCATTTTGCAATACAGAATCATCGATAGCCAGGGTCGCAAGTCCTTATTAAAGAAAGCTGTGGGTAGCGATCTAAAAGGTAAACTGTCGATAATTTTGTATATTGTAGGCATTCTAATTTCAGTGTCTTCGCACTGGTCTGCGATATGCGTGTACTTTTTGGTGGCGTTAATGTGGCTCGTACCGGATAAGCGTATAGAACGAGTATTGCATTAAAATGTGAATATTCACGAAACGAACTGCTGCTTAGCTAAGTTGTAAAAATCGCTACATCTTCATAGAAAT